>PMHC01000217.1 GCA_003156495.1 Acidobacteriaceae bacterium | reverse complement strand
CATGATCAGCAGAATGGCCGGCTCAATCAGCGACAGCGCGGCGGTGGTCGCCGTGGCCACGTCTTCTTCGAAAAATTCGGCGACCGAATTCAGCATCTGGGGCAGCGCGCCGGTTTGCTCGCCGACGGTGATCATCTCTAGCGCCAGACTGGGGAAGGTGGCGGTTTTACCTAGCGACTCGGAAAGTCCCTTGCCTTCGCGCACAGTTTCCAGCGAATTGAGCACCGCCATGGAAACTTTGCGTGACGAGATGGAGCGGGCCGCCGTATCGAGCGAAGGCATCAGCGGCAAACCGCCGGTTAGCAGTGTGGCCAGAGTACGGGAAAAGAGGGCTACCTGGTGCTTGATCCAGATTTTGCCGAAGATAGGCAAGCCCACGCGGAAGCCGTCGACGAAGTCCTTGCCGCGGTCGGTGCGCGCAAAGCGGCGGAAGGCGGCGCCGGCCCCGACGCCGGCCAGTGCGACCCAGATAATGGAGCGCTGCGCCAATTTACCGAAGGCCAGCAGCCATTGGGTGATCACGGGCAGGGGCGTGTTGAGCTGATCGTAGAGTTGCGCGAACTGCGGAATCACTACCGTGAACATGAAGATCATCAGGCCGCAGATCAGCGTGAACAGCACGCAAGGATAGATGAGCGCGCCGACGAGCTTTTTGCGCAGCGTCAGCGCCACGTGCTGGAAGCTTACGTAGCGATCGAGCACTTCGGGCAGGTTGCCCGACCGCTCGCCGGCTTGCAGCGTGGTGGTGTACATCAGCGGAAACCCGCTCTGCGCTTCGAAGGCGGCCGAAAGCGATTCGCCTTTTTTGATGCGGCTGGCGGAGTCTGCGAGCTGGCTGGCGAAGTTTTCATTCTTCTGAATTTTGGCCAGCATCTCCAGCGAGCTGAGAATGGGCAGCCCGGCGCGGATCAGCGTGAGGAACTGCTGATTGAAGATCAGGAAGGGTTCCAGCTTGACCTTGCGTCGGTTGGGGTGAATGCCGCCGTGGGCGCGGATGCTGAAGACGTGGTAGCCGGCGTGCGCGAACCGGTCGCGCAGCTCCTCGGCTGAGGATGCGCTCTGGATTTGCTCCTGAACCCGGCCCCGCTCGTCGGCCACTTTGATGAAGAACTCTGCCATGTGTCCTCGCCGGATATAGGCTTGAAAGCCTCCGGCCTTCCTTTAAAATGGCTCCTGCTCAAGGGTAACAGTCCTGATAAAAGGATAGACGAACCAGGCGCGGCGAACGTTCGCCGCCTGGGCTACATTGGAGACAGCGGGTCGCGCCGGCCCTGTATGCTGATTCCGATTCTGGAATAGAAGCGAGGAGATGCGATGGAATGGGTCTTTGCCAGCGGAAGAAGCCAGACGGTCTCCGCGGCCGGCAGCAGCATAGGTGAGCGGTTGCGCGGCTTGGTGCGTGGCAAACTGCGTGGGCGCATGCGGCTCGTTACGGATTTGCTTGCCCTGGGCGCGATTGCGCTGATTCTCGGCGCGAGCTTCTATTCTTGGAGCCATCGCGCCGCGACCGTTGCCGTTGTTACTCCCTATCCCCACGATCTTGCCCGGGTCAGCTTCGCCGTGGCCGGCGACGTGATTCCCCACGAGCCGATCAAGGCCGAGGCCGGGACAGACGAGCCGGGATGGGGCGAGCTTTTTTCGCAGGTGGCCGACGTTTTTAGCGGAGCGAATTTCGGATTTGTGAATCTGGAGACGCCCGTCGCTCCCGCGCATTCGCACGGCAGCAAGCCGTTTTTGTTCGACGCGCCGGTGGCGCTGCCCGAGGCTCTGAAGGCCAGCGGCATCAAGATTGTTTCTTTCGCCAACAATCACGCCATGGACCAGGGCTGGGCCGGATTTGCCGAGACGCGCGAGCATTTGAGGGCGGCCGGGCTGCTCTTTGCTGGGAGTTCAGACAACGCGGCCACGGCCTGGCAGCCAGTGATTACCGAGGCGAACGGCATCAAGGTCGGCTGGCTGGGAATGACGCGCTGGCTTAACGGCGGCCGAAACCCGGACAAGAATGAGCTGCCGCACGTAAATTTTTTCCCTTATCCCAACGATTCGGGCGGCGCGCCGGGGGCCGATGAAGCGGCGGTGCTGGCGGCCGTAAGGTCTGCTCGCGCGCAGTGCGATTTGCTGGTCGTCTCCATCCATTGGGGCGTGGAGTACGCGCCTGCGCCGCGAGCCGAGGACACCGAGATCGCGCACAAAATGCTGGAGGCCGGGGCGACGGTGATCGTCGGTGCGCACCCGCACGTCTTGCAGCCGATCGAGAGCTACAAAACTCAGGACGGGCGCGATACGGTCATCTTTTATTCGCTCGGCAACTTTCTCTCCAATCAGTCGCGCGGTTATGTCGACGGGCTTAACCCGGACTCGAATGGCGAGCCACGCGATGAGGCCATCGGGCTGTTTTCCGCCGTGCGCCGCGATTACGGACCGGCTGGCGTGCGCGTCGAATTAGGGCGGGTGGGCATGCTGCCCGTTTGGGAAGAGAATAATCGTAACGAGATTGCCGCTGGACGGGCGAAAAAGCCGCTGATTCGGCCGGTACTGATCGACCGCGAAATTCCTCTCGTGCAGATGCATCTCGATGAGTTGAACCGCAAGACCGCATCGGGCGGCGAGGGGCTGACGAACGAGGAGAAAAAGAAATTTGTCGAAGCGACCAAGAGATTAAAACTTTTAACCGACCGGCGGGCGCAGATTCTGGCGCGCATGGGCGACGAGTACGTGACAGCNNGCCCAAGCTGCCCGTGAAGCCGTAGAGAAAGCAGACGGCGGAGATATAGATGCTGGAGATCGAAAACGCGCGGGAGCAAAAGCAAGGCGTCCTATCGTTGGGCGTGCTGATGGGCGTGTTGGCGATTCCCGTGGCCGCGGTTGGCGCCTGCCTGGCGGTGCCTTATATTTTTGCGCTGCGCTGGACCCGGCAGTGGCGGGAGCGTAAGCTGCGCGTGCAAATGCGCGCGGCAGGCCGGCTGATCTCATGGGTTGATTTCTTGCGCTCGATGCGCGACGTTGGCGGAAGCTGCATCGAAGAGAAGTTTTCGCCCAAAGGCCCGGTTCGCTTCTGGTGGACGCCGGAGGATCTCGGCCGCGAGTCACCCTACGCGATCATCGACTGGTTCACCATGC
>PMHC01000205.1 GCA_003156495.1 Acidobacteriaceae bacterium | reverse complement strand
TGCTCGATCACTGACTCGATGTCTTCGGGATGAATGTTCAGCCCAGCCGAGGTGACGATTACTTCGCTCTTGCGGCCGATGAAGCGCAGCTCGCCGGTCGGCTGCCGCTCGGCCAAATCGCCGGTGGCGAGCCACTCGTCTGCGCGCTTTTGCAGCGCGCCGTCTTTCCAAATGGCGCTGGAGATCATCGGTCCGCGGACCAGCACTTCACCATCGGGGCCGAGTTTGACCTCGCGGCCGGCCATGGGTTTGCCGATGGTGCCCCGCGCAACGTGGAAGGGGTGGTTGAGGGTAATCAGCGCCGTGCTCTCGGTCATGCCGTAGCCCTGAATCAGGACGAAGCCCAGTGCGTTCCAGAACTGCTCGATGGGGCCGGCCAGCGCGCCGCCGCCGGAGACAAAGGCCCAGAACTTGAGCCCGAAACGGCGATGCACGGCGCGAAAACGCCACCAGCGTTGCCAGGCGCGGATTCCCTGCGAATGTTCCAGACGGTTGGCGAGATCGGGATCTTCAGTTTCAAGATGGGTTTTGAGCAGCGCCAGCACGCGTGGCACGGCGGCCAGCACCGAGATGCGCTCGTCGTGAATCAGCTCGACGATGCGCGGGGCGGCCAGACGGCTTTCAAAATGCAGCTCGGCGCCCAGCACCGGCGGAATCCACAGCCCCATCGTCTGCCCGAAGACGTGGCTGAGTGGCAGCGTGTGCAGAATGCGCAGCGGATGAACGTAGCGCTCGTAGCGCATGTAAGGCCGCGCGCCCTCTTCGATGGGGCTGACGCTCGACAGCACGTTGCCGTGGGTGATGACGACGCCTTTGGGGTCGCCGGTGGTGCCGGAGGTGAAAAGAATTTCAAGCGGCGTATCGCGCGAGAGCCCGGTGGCGGGCGCGGCCTCTTCGGCGGGCAGCGCGCCGGGCCAATCTTCGAAGGTGAGTTTGGCGAGTTCCGGCGCATTCAGCCGATCCAGCAACAGCGTGTCGCCGACGGCGAGCTTGGGTTGGGCGTCGGTGGCCACGCGGGAGGCGAAGTCGGCAGAGCCTGCGGCGTCGAGCGGAACCGCGAGCGCGCCGCGCATCAGGCAGCCGAAAAAAGCGGCGATCCACTCGGCGCTGTTTTCACCCCATAGCAAAACGCGATCGCCGGAGCCGATGCCGCGCGCGGCCAGATGTGCCGCGAAACGGCCGGCCAGATGCGCCAGCTCCGCGTAGGTGGTAACGCGGCGGCGATTGCCTTGGTAGCGCACGACGGCAATGTTGCGGTCGAGGCGGCGAAAATCGTCAACGAAAGTAGCCAGATGCTCGCGCATGAAATTTCCCGAAGGATCATGGTAGCAGCGTCAACGATCCGCCGTGTTCTCCAGATACATTTCCACGCGATCGGTCGTCCAGGTGGCCACGCCAGCGCCGAAAAAATCCGCGTCTTCGGTCCAGATCGGAGAATCGAAGAGCATGGCCGTGGCCAGGATCGGCCAATCTTCAATGTCACGCCTGATCAGCCGCCGCTTGGCTTTGGCCTCGAATGCGGAATAGGCGTCGCTACCGATTCGCTGAATGACCTTGCTGATTGCCAGCAGAGTGGCCGCGCTCTCGGCCATCGGAAGGCCACGCTTGGCGAGAATTGCGGGAAGGTGTTCCTCTACTTCGGAAAAAGCCGCCTCTGGCGCAACGAAGCGCGTAATGCCGGCGTATTGCGCCAGGATCGTGCGCACACGCTTTCCTAGAACGGCGCGAATCAGAATATTCGCGTCGAGAACCAGGATTTTAGCGTCCGGCACGCCGCGCCTTCCGAAGCGTCTTGAACTCGCTCACAAGTTCCTCTTCCGCGGCGCCAGAGGCAGCCAGCATCGCGTCCAGCCGCTCGCCGGCGCGGCGCAACGCGGCCAAATCCTCCTCTTGCGGGCGTTGGGGCGTGGGTACGTAGAAGCCGAGCGTCCTGCCATGGCGCGTAATCGCTACCGGTGCGGCCGCCTCAAGATAACCCGACAGGTTTTCGCGAAACTCCCGTACTCCCACTTTGGCGGTTTGCATGGCCCCTCCGTTGTGTACACAATGATAACACAATTTGGCCACTTCACCGCCAGGCCATCGTACACTGGTTGCGGCAGGGGTTCCGCATGAAACGACTCGCTCTTGCATTCGCCGCTTTGCTCGTTGCCGCGCTCATGGTTTGGGCGTGGTATCAGGCGATCTATGTCGCTCCCGACGAGCAGACCATGCATGAGGTGCAGCGCATTTTCTACTATCACGTGCCTTCGGCGATGGTCGCCTTTCTGTTTTTCGCCATTTCGCTGGCCGGCTCGATCGGCTATCTGGCACTGCGCCGCGACCGGCCCGAGAGGGCACTGGTAGCCGACGCATGGGCTGTATCCGGAGCCGAGGTGGGCGTGGTTTTTTGCACCGTGGTGCTGATTACCGGGCCGATTTGGGGCCGGCGCGCCTGGGGCATCTGGTGGACATGGGATGCGCGACTGACGACGACGCTGGTTCTGTGGTTGATCTATGTAAGTTACCTGCTGCTGCGCCGTTTTGCCGCCGGACCGCAGATGCCGACGCTGGCCGCGGTGCTGGGAATCTTTGGCGCGCTCGACGTGCCTATTGTGTATCTGTCGAACCGGCTCTGGCGCACGCAACATCCAGCCCCGGTCTTCGGCGGCGGCCCAGACTCCGGCATCAAAGACCCGCGCATGCTGGCGGCTTTCGGCTGGAATGTGTTGGCGTGGCTGGCCTGGGGATTGTTGATTCTGGCGCTGCGATTTTTCGTCGAGCGCCGCAAACAAAAGATCGCGGCCGCCGAAGCGCAGGCGGCGCTTGAAGCATAAGCGCGCGCAAGGAGAACGAACGATGAACCCAGCAGCGATTCTCGATCACCGGTTTACGGTTGCGGCCTACGCGATTACCTGGGCAATCCAACTGGGCTACGCGATCTGGTTGGGGATAAAATGGCGGGCGCTGCGTCGGCGCTCGACGCGATAGGGCGATCTTCTCCGATGCGTGAGCGAATAATGATCGCAGGTTTTTAGACTTTCCGCCGCGGCGGAGCGCAGAAAACACGGCAAATTACGCTCAGGTGATGAATAACTGATTTTTCCCTTGATGGAACTTTGACTGAAGAGGTCCGCCGAATCGCCAGGCCGTTAGCGGGAGAGGTGGGCGAATTCGGAGTGGTTACGACTATAGAGGAAGTAAACGACGAGGCCGATGACGAGCCAGATGAAGAAAGCGACCCAGGTCATGATCTCCAAACCCATCATCAGGATGATGCAGAAAAAGATGCTGAGGATGGGAAATAGCGGGCCGAAGGGTGCGCGGAAACTTCGGTGGCGTTCGGGTTCGCGGTAGCGGAGAACGATGACGGCGATCGAGACCAGCACGAAAGCAAATAGGGTGCCTATGTTGGAAAGGTTCGAGACGGTGCCGATATCGAGCAGTCCGGCGGGAATGCCGACGACGAAGCCTGCGACCCAGGTGGCGAAGGCCGGAGTGCGGAACTGGGCGTGGATGCGGCTGAAGATGGCCGGCAGCAGGCCGTCGCGGGACATGGCAAACCAGACGCGGGCCTGACCGAGCTGGAAGACCAGGATCGAAGAGATCATGCCCATCATGGCGCCGATCAGCACGAAGAGGCGTATCCAGTGAAGCGGACCGTCGCCGCCAGAAGCGATTGAGAGACGCTTAAGGGCGTTGACAACCGGAGCAGCGTCGCCCATCACCGATTGCCAGGGAACGATGCCGCTGAGCACCAGAGCGACGCCGGCGTAGAGGACGGTGCAGGCGATCAGGGTGGCCAGAATGCCGAAGGGGATGTCGTGCTGAGGATCGCGGCACTCCTCGGCGGCGGTGGAGACCGAGTCGAACCCGATGTAGGTGAAGAAGATGATCGAGCCGCCCGTCAAAACCCCCGTCCAGCCGTTGGGCATGA
>PMHC01000008.1 GCA_003156495.1 Acidobacteriaceae bacterium | reverse complement strand
CTGCCCTCCATTTCCTCCAGCAAAGCGGCGACAAACTTTTCATTGACGCGCTGGTACCATTCCCAATCCGAAGCGCGAAAGACGGGCCGGGTGTGCGCGATGTGGCAGAGCGGCCAGAGTCCTTCGTTGGCAAAGCCGTCGTAGTAGCCAGCCTCCTCCTCTTTGGAGAGCCACACCCGGCGCAGGGTGTAGCGTGGATCGTCGGGCGGCACACGCAGCCGATCGAACTTGTCGACGTTCAGAGCATCTTCGCTGCCGCTGCCGTGCGCCACCCACACGCCATCGCAAGCCCGCAACACCGGCTCAAGCGCCGTCACCAGGCCGCTGGGAGGAACCATGCACACGGTCTCTTTGCCCTGGAGCACGTGCATATAAGGCTCGCGATTGGACAACAGAAAGATGCGGCTGGAGCCAAAGCGTTCGCGAATATTTGCGGCCAGCCGCTCGGCGGTCCACTGGTGTTCGCCGGCATCCCGCAACCTTGCTTCGCTCTCCGCGGCGGCGCGCGCCAGCATCATGCTTTCCGCCATCAATTTGACCTCGCGGGTTAGCGGAGCAAAAAGGCTCATCCTTTTCAGGCTGTCGCTTTCCTCCTCGGCGGGTTGCCCTATGCGCAAACGGTGCAGCCGATCCGTTACCTGCATCATGGGCCGTATCAGAAACCAGCGCACCATCAGTAGCGTTACGCATACAATCAGCAAAACAAAAGCAGCAGTATGCCAGAAGCTATGCCACCAGAGCGCAACACCTTCGGCGTGAATGTTGTTGGCATCTTCCAGAAGCACCATTGCTCCGGCCATGCGTCCGTCCGCATAGAGAGGCGTCGTCACTTCCAGCCATTGCTGATTTTCCCGGTGCCCAAAGATGGATGAATCGGCGCCTTGTTGGATGGCCTTGTCCAACGGACCGCGCGGCAATGCTGTGAAGATTTCAGCAGGTCCAGCGGCGGTCACCAACCTTCCCTGCGGGTCATAGACCGCCAGGCCCAATGCCTCATTTTGAGCGCGCAGTCGCGCCGCTTCCGCGACCGTGCCGGCAGCCTGGCTTGTCGCCAGAGAGTTTTCCATTGCTGCTTGCAGGCCTTTGCTCTGCCATGCGGTTCTGCGCATCAGTTCCTGGCGCTGGACGTGCTTGTGCGCCAACACTTCAATATAAGTCGAGGCAACCGAGACCAGCGTGATTCCCACCACCAGCGCAAGAATCAACCGTATACGAAAGAAGTGCATGTCACCCCTCCTAGTTCTCTTCTATAGCTGTATTTCCATTTTTCCTATGTCATTTGGAACAGTCCGTAAATCGACGGTTCTATCTCTCACAGGCGGAAATACTCAGAAATGCCGGACGGAATCGTCTGGGCTGGTGGTTGAGGGCGCGGCGCTGCTCACGCTGGAATGTTCGGCGTGACTTTCGAGCGAGCGGCTGACAAGGTCGCGGGAACCAAGCCCCACGGCAAGAGCGAGCGTGAGCACGATGCCGCCAAAGAGAATGCCAAAGGCCATCCCCACAATGTTGCCGCCGATCTGGAGGTGTTCGAGGACCATGGCGGCGGTCAGTACGAGTACCAGCCATTTGATGCCGAGCGAGAGGAAGCGCGCGTATTGGAGTTGCTCATTGACGGCTCCGATGAGAACCGAACGCGCCAGAAAGCGCGCGATGAGCGTGCCGGCAATGAGCAGGACGGCGGCCTCTACGACGCGGGTAAGGCAGGGCAAAAGCGAGCTGGGCAGCGTGGTGGCTGTGGCGTAGGAGGCATCGAAGGCCGAGACGCCGATGATCAGCCCGAGCAAGATGTTGCCCCAGAAGAAGACCCGGGCAATCAGCACGGTGGGGGAAGTCGGTGGCGCCCATTCGCTGCCGCCATGTCTGCGGGCGATGTGTTCATCGAACTTGGCCGCGGTAAGTCCGAGCCTCAGCAGTGCGGAGAGAGCCATGCCGATCAAAGTAAAAATGGCCAGCGCAACCAGAAAGGCCAGGATGCCGGGCAGAATGGCGATTAGCAGCGAGAGGATGCGGTTGAGCGATTGCTGGAGCGCGTCGGCCATATTGCGCCAGACCGAGGCATTGCCAGCAAACAAAGAGCGTGAACTACGGCTTGGGTCGAATTGAAGCATCGTGGCAGTAAGGTTTTGCATGGGACTTACTCCTTGAATCGTCTTTCTTGCTTCACATGAAAAGCGGATTGGATGCGCGGCCAGATTATGGATTGAAGCGGTCAGGCCATCGCCAGCGCGAAACCATGTAGGTCTTTTCTGTCTCGAAGGCGGCGGCGACGGCTTCGATATGGCCTTCGGGATCGCTGCCGGAGGCGATGATGTTGAAGTGGCTTGCGACCCAAGCGAGGTAAAGCGGAATCAGCGCGCCCAGCAGATGTCCGCGGTTGATGGTGCGCAGCCGGTAGGCGAGCAGAAAGTCATAGACGATGCGGGCCCAGAGGCTATCGGAGAGGCGGAATGCCGCGCCGTCGGTGGCGGCTAGCCGTTTGAGCATGAGCAGCGAGTTGGGCGGCAGGACGAGCGACCAGATCTCATGCAGGTTGGAATAAGCGAGCCGAAAGGCCGAG
>PMHC01000162.1 GCA_003156495.1 Acidobacteriaceae bacterium | reverse complement strand
CGCCGCTCGGCAATCGCGCGCTTCAGCCGCCGGAACTCGCCATAAATGCGCGGCAGGTGGCGCACCACCTCGGTGAGCCCCATCACGGCCATATCTTCGGTCCGCACAATGCGCTCGACTCCGGCGGCCTCCATTAGCGGTCCGCCCATGCCGAAGATGCGCGTTTCATCGCCCAGACGCCGGCGCAATTCCGTTGCCAGCAGCGCTCCATAGTGCTCGCCGCTGGCCTCACCGGCCGAGATGAAGATCTCCAGACTCATTGAAAAAGCTCGCCGTCCGCGCTTCTGCCCCCATCATACCGGCTAGAGCATTTTTACCAAATCATTGGTAAAAATGCTCTAGAGCGCTTCCAGGAATGGTGTACATCGAAGCCAATTCACTCAAGCAGACGCGAGCAGCAGCGAGTGGCGACCCGACTCTCCCGGAGGAGAGGGCACATTGATTCGCGAGTCAGCGATGGCGAGAGTCGGCGGGTTAACGAACTAGCGATGGAATTGCCGTTTTCGATTTTTCGGCTTGATCGCTGTAGAAGAACGGCGTCTGCCGGCTTATTCGGCCGGCACGCGCAGACGCTTGGCCAGCGCCCACTTCAGCTCGTCCACACCCTCGCCGGTAACGGCCGAGATGGCGTAAAACTCCAGCTTGCGGCGCTTGGCGTGAGCCTTGAGCTTTTTGAGCTTTTCAGGGTTCGCCACATCGATTTTGGTGGCGACGACGATCATCGGCTTGGAGGCGAGGGGACTGGCGGCGTTGCTGCCGGTGTCGCCAAAGCGTTCGAGCTCATTGTTGATGATCTTGAAGTCTTCGACCGGATCGGGGCGGCCGGCGGCGTCTGAGACGTCGACCAGATGGGCCAGCAGGCGGGTGCGCTCGATGTGACGCAAAAACTGCGTGCCCAGCCCGGCGCCCAGATGCGCGCCCTCGATAAGGCCGGGAAGATCGGCAACGACATAGGATTGCTGGTCGGGCTCTTCGCCAACGGTGACCACGCCAAGGTTCGGCTCAAGGGTGGTGAATGGATAGTCGGCGATTTTGGGCCGCGCTGCCGAGATGCGCGCGATCAGCGTGGATTTGCCGGCGTTGGGGTAACCGACCAGGCCGACATCGGCCAACAGCTTGAGCTCCAGCCGGTAGGAACGCTCCTCGCCCGGACGGCCCATTTCATGCTCGCGCGGAGCCTGATGGGTGCTGGTGGCGAAGTGCTGGTTGCCGCGACCGCCGCGACCGCCCTTGGCGATAACGACGCGCTCGTCGGGTTCCTTGAAGTCGTGGACCAGCTCGCCGGTTTCGGCGTCGTAAAGCGAGGTGCCGACGGGAACCTGCAGCACGATGGAGTCGGCGTCCTGCCCGGTGCAGTTCGAGCCCATGCCGTGCTCGCCATGCCGCGCCTTGTGCTCGGGGTTGTAGCGGAAATGAATCAGCGTATTGTGGCGCTGGCTGGAGACCATGATGACGTCGCCGCCATGGCCGCCGTCGCCGCCCGAAGGGCCGCCACGCGGCACGAACTTTTCACGCCGGAAGGCCATGCAGCCGTTACCGCCGTCGCCGGCCTTGACACGAATTTTGACTTCATCAATGAACATAAGTCGCCGGCCGGAAGCAGAACAAAGACCGCTTACAAGCGCGATCTGGAACAAGGGGCCGTCTCTTTAGTCTAACGGAGTTGGCTCCTTGTGGATCAGGGGCGATTGGTGTGCAGCGGATTTGGTGCATAACCGCTCGCTAAATACCGCTGTTTCTTTACGTCGCAAAAATCTGTGGAAAATATTAAAAATTAACAAGAACGAGCTTCCATCCGTCTTCAATCCGGAATAGAATTCATCCACGATCTTTGCCCAGTTCCCAAACGGCAAAGAAGAAGACCGCTTGGCTCCGAATTGGAGCCAACTCGCCGCAAACTCCGGCGACCGGATTTTGTGTTCTGTCCTGTTCTCTAGATCTGCCATGGCGGATAAGCAATGGCAGAGGGACGGCTAAATTGGATTGAACCGCTGATGTGGCTGGCGCTTGGTTTGAGCGCTGGCGTGCAACTTGTTGCGCAACCGGCTCAGTACGAAAGCCTCTCATCTCATTCAATGCCAATTCAAGCCGCAGCCGGCTCGTTGGCTGGCCGGCTCACCGACCTCTACTCCGCGCCGCTGGCGGGCGCGACGGTCGTTTTGCGCAATCGCATCACCGGCGCAGAAGCTAGCGCCACAACGGCCAAAGACGGCGCCTTCCACTTTGCTTCACTCGATGCAGGCGAGTATGAATTGGAGGCCGACGACCCCCGACTCGGCCACGGCAGCCTGGATCGAGTTCTGATCACCGGCGGCGTCAAGGCGCGCATACAGGCGGCCTTGGAGTNNAGCCGGCACTCGTCGCGACGGCCGCGCGCAGCCAAAGCGCCGCGCCGAGTGCAATCGCAGCGCTGCCATTGGCCGCGCCACGGCCCGCGCTCAGCGTTGCCGCGCCTGTGCAGGTCGCGGCCATCGCCTACGAGCCGTTGCGACTGTTTCCGGCGCGCGAACGCGAAATTCCGCCGCAAAGATTTTTCCCGCAGGCTTCCCCCAGCGCCGAAAGACTTGCTTTACTTTCGGCGCAAGTTCTTCCCCGCGTCGAAACCCCGCAGCCCTCCCCTTCGACGCTAACCCTCAACCAACTACAACAGCAGCCCGCCTCACCCACCGAGGCTTCGGCGGGAGCAAGAACTGGCGGCATCAATTCACCCGACTGTCTGAAAAAAATCCATCAGGGGTTAAAGCCCTGGATTGATGAACCTCTTTGCGGCACGACTCAAGTTGTGCCCTTTCAAAAACCAATGAATGCAACCATCAACCCACAGCCTCCGGCACGGCTTTTGGCGGCGCGGCAACGCGCGCCGCTGGAGACCGCTTCGCCGCCACCAATCGAGCTGGCCCTGGCCACAAGCCCACCGCACGGCCTTCCGTTGCCGTCGTACTTTGCATCGACTCCTTCCTCTTACGCCGCGGCGGCCAGCGGCCTGACGGTGGCCAGTCTGCCCGGCCAACCCTCAATGAGCGCAATCGCCACTGCGACCAAACAGGCGGAGCCCTCAACCGAAGCCGCCACAACCACCGTTGCCGCCGAGCAACTGCAAGCGCTGCCGCTGGGCGGCCGACGCTGGCAGGCCTTTTTGCTCAACGCGCCGGGATCGAGCGCCGCGACGGACTCCGAGCAGCCAGCCTATCGCGCCAGCCAGGAGCCCGCGGAGATTTCAATCGATGGCGCCAGTACGAGCCTGGCCTTTGGCGCGACCGCCGGCGCTGAAACGGCTGCCGAAAACTCCGACAGCGAAGAACAGCCCGGCTCGGCCAACAAAAGCAGGAGCGGCGGACACGGCGTGAGCGAAGCGGCCGTCAGCGAGGTCACGACCGCGGCCGGCAACGCCGAGGCCGGGCAGATGCGCGCGGCTGGCGGCGCGACCAACATTCGCACCGAAGGCGGCTCCAATCCTCTTCGCGGACAGGTCTTTCTCTTCGACCGCCAAAACAGTTGGGGTGCGCGGAATCCCTTCACCAAATGGACGCAGAATACCGGGAGCGTGGCCGCGCCCAGTTTCGTCTCCTCGCCCTACACACCGCCCGACCACGAGATTGTTCTAGGCGCGGGCATCGGCGGCCGCATCCGGCGCAACAAGCTTTTCTGGTTTGCCGCGCTCGACAGCAACCATCGCAACGATCCGGGAGTGGCGACGGTGAAAAACGCCAGCGAGTTCTTCTATACACCGGAGCCGACCAGCGCCTCGGTCGTGCTGCTGGCCAGCCGGCTCGGCGAAAGTTTGAACCAGGCCTATAACGATTACCTGGGCGTACCGCGCTCAGGTTTAACGTCGGCCGGGTTGGAGCAGTTAGCCTCTCTGCTCGGCCCGGCCGCACGCACCCAGGCGCGGTGGACCGGCTTCGGCCGCATCGACTGGCTGATGGCCGAGCGGCATCGGCTCACGCTGGAAAGCACAGGCGAAAATTTGAACTCCCCCGGCGGAGGACTGACGCGCGTTTCGGCAACCGAGGGCAACCACAGCTTCGGCTCCAGGCAGGCCAGCCAGCAATCGCTCATGGCGCGCTGGGAGGCTTATCTGTCTTCCAATCTGCAGGCCGTTACGCAAGCCTCCGTGAGACGCTCCATTGCGAGCGCCAAGCCCGAAACGCCTTCCGATTTTGAGAAAAGTTTTTTGAGCGGCAACTCCTGGGGGCAATTGCCGCAGATCGTCATCGACTCCAGCAACGGCTTCACCATTGGCAATCTCACGCGCTTCGGTCAGGGCAGCTATCCCGACGAGCGCAGCTACCAGGCGCGGCAGATGATGAATTGGGTTCACGGAAAGCTGCTGCTTCGCGGCGGCTTCGAGGTCGATCGCCATCTGGACGAAACCAGCTTTTTGCGCAACCAGACCGGAAGCTACCACTACTCCAATGTGGCCAGCTTCATCTCCGACGCGCTGGCCTTTGAAAAATACGGCTACTCCGACGCGCTCGACGCTCTTTACCCGCACAACTGCGGCGCGACCAACACCAAGTGGGGCAGCCAGCCCTGCTACTCCTACTACTCGCAGACTATGGGGCCGGCGAATTGGCGGCTAAGCACTAACGACTGGGCCGGCTACGCCACCGCGCAATGGCAGGCGAAAGGCTTCGCCGTTTTTTCCGTTGGCCTGCGCTGGGAACGGGAGCAGTTGCCGCCGCCGATCGCCGAGGTAAAAAATTCCGATCTGCCGCTGACGGAAACGCTGCCCTCGTTGGGCAACAATTGGGGGCCGCGCGTGGGCCTGGCCATCGGCAAAAGACGCGGCAGCCTGCCCGTGCTTCGCCTGGGCTACGGCATCTATTTTGGCCGCGTAGAGAGCGCAACGATTGAGACCGCGCTTACCCACACCGGCTCGCTCAACGGCGACCTGGACTTTTTTATGCGCCCTTCAGACGATTGCCAGCATTGCGCCGGCGGCGCGCCGCCCTTCCCCTACGTTCTTGCCGGCGAGCCGACAAAAGCCATCGCACCCGGCGCCGTCCAATTCGCGCCGCGTTTTCGCAATTCAGAGATTCATCAGGCTATCGCTTCAATCGAGCAACCGCTGCCGGGGCACATCGAGCTGACCGCCGGCGCCATGTTCAGCCTGGGCCGGCGGCTGCCGGTCTCGATGGACGCCAACATCGATCCGGCCGTGAATCCCGGCACGATTACCTATGCGGTAAAAGATTACACGGGAAAAGGCCCCATCAAGGCGACACAGATTACCGTTCCCTTCTACGCCAACTGGCCCTCGGCCAATTGCCCCTCCGGTGCGGAGTTGAATTTCAACAACCAATGCGGCCGGCTTCTTGGTGGCTATCAGCAAATCTCCCAAATCGAAAGCCGCGCCAACTCCACCTATGAAGCGGCGACCGTCAACATCTCCCGCCAAGGCCGCCGCGGTCCGAGCTTCCACGCGCACTATACCTACGCCCACGCCATGGATTGGAACCCCAATGAAAGCACGGAGTCGGTCGGCAGCGAAGTCCTCAATCCATCCAGCTTGAGCAGCGAATACGGCACCAGTGACCTCGATGTGCGCCACTCCGCGACCGTCATGGTCGTCGTTGAAGCGCCCTGGCGGCGGTACGATTTCTCAGGCCATTTCATCAACGGCTGGTCGCTGGCCAGCATCGGCCACTTCCACAGCGGCTTGCCCTACACCATGCGTACTTCCGGTTCGCTGCCGGAAAGATTCACCGCGAGCGGAACCGCCATCGCCGCCCTGGGGCCGGGACTGAACGGCTCCGGCGGCGGCAATCGCATCTATGGCGCGGGCAACGATAGCATCGCCTATAACATCGGCCGCAACACCTTCCGCTATCCCAACGCCTGGAAGGACGATTTGCGCCTGACCAAGCGCTTCAGCCTGAACGAGAGAAGCCAACTGGAGCTGATGGCCGAAAGCTACAACCTCTTCAACCACCAGAACGTCACCCAGCTCGAAACCGCCGGCTACGCCATCGAAAACAGCAGTACGTCGGGCTCCTATCCTTCGCTTTGCTACCTGACGATCAACTCCAGCGACAACGCCAGTTGCCAATCTTCCTCGACCACCGGGGTGCTGACGCCGGCCTTCGGCCAGCCAATCAACATCAACGCCACTAACTTCTATCGCGAACGCCAGATTCAGTTTGGCCTGCGCCTGAGATTTTAGAGATTGATTTCACTGCCCAAACGCCGCCACGGTAACTTATAAGCTCATTTGCCGCAGCCGCCGATAAATTACTCGGAAAAGCTAAAAAACCGAACGCGCGCTCTGGAAATGCGGAAGCACAAAGCGCCATCCCCCAAAAGCGCACCAGAAGTGGTTACCGAATTGGGTACCGCGCACACATAGGTGGGATTCCGTAAGTTTTTCTGAATGCTAGTCTGAGTGGGGAATCATAGGGCAATCCCTGCCTATCTGCAATTCATGTGCGCCCGGAGTTCGGAAAGGGTATTTGATGAAGGTAATCGGAATCAGCGGGCTAGAAAACGCCATCTCTTTTAAGCGGGCCCACTGGGCAGGCTTGGACGAGCGCGAGTATCGCATCGCCCAGGGCATGGACGCCGCTGCCGCGCTGGTCATCGACGGCCGGCTGGTTGCCGCCGCCGAGCAGGANNGCGATGCGGTTTCTGACGAACTCTACAGCAAAGTTTTTTCTCGCGATGCGCTGCTGGCGCAGGTGCGCCGCGATCTGCCAGGCTTTCCGCTGGAGAAGGTGCATCAGGTCGGCCATCATCTGGCGCATGCGGCCAGCGCCGCTTACACCTCCGGTTGGGATGAGTGCCTGGTGGTCGTCAACGACGCCATGGGCGAAACCGAAAGTTTGAGCGTTTACGATTTTCACGACGGCGAACTGGAAAAAATTCGCACCATCGGCGCCAACGATTCGATCGGCATTCTCTACTCGCTGGTGACGCTGCATCTGGGCTTCGACTTCAACTCCGACGAATACAAAATCATGGGGCTGGCGCCTTATGGCGATCCGGCGCATTACCGCAAATTTTTTGAGGAAGCGGTCGAACTCTGCCCCGACGGCACGATTCGCATTCCGCTGCTCAAGCTGAACCACACCCGCGACGAGCGCGAAAATTACACCGCCTCGCGCGCCTATCTCGACGAGCATTTAATTGCGCGACGCGCGCCCGAGCAGTCGGTAAACTCCAATCACGAAGACGTAGCCGCCGCATTGCAAGAATGTTTGGAGCGCGTGGTGATGCACGTCTGCGAACATTTTGGCGAAGAGACCGGATTGCGACGGCTGGCGCTGGCCGGCGGCGTGGCTCTGAACTGCACCGCCAACGGCAAGCTCAACCGCTCGCATCTCTTCGACGAAGTTTATATTCAGCCGGTGGCCGGCGACGACGGCATCGCGCTGGGCGCGGCGCTCTACCGCACGTCGCTGCAGCAAAAAATTCCTCAGGAGCGTTTCCCGGTTCCGCTCTTCGGACCGCGCTACACGACGCCGGAAATCGAATCCGCATTGGCTCGTTTCGCGGGAAAAATTCAGTGGACGCATTACGCCACGTTCGACGAAACTTGCGCGGCGGCGGCGCAACTGATCGCCGAGGGCCGCGTCATTGCCTGGTCGCGCGGCCGCATGGAGTACGGCCCGCGCGCTTTGGGCAACCGCAGCATTCTCGCCGATCCCGGCCATCCGGAGATGCGCGACCGCATCAACGCCATGGTGAAAAAGCGCGAGAGCTTTCGGCCTTTCGCGCCGGCCTGCACGGTTGAAGAAGCGCACCGCTGGTTCGAGGTCGAGCCCGGCGCAGGCTTCCCGTACATGATCAGCATCGTCAACGTGCGGCCCGAGGTGCGCAATCTGCTGCCCGCCATCACGCATGTCAACGGCTCGGCGCGGCTGCAAACCGTCAGCGCCGAAGACAATCCTGATTTTCACGCGCTGCTGGTAGCGGTGGGCAAAACCACCGGCCGCCAGATGGTGCTCAATACCAGTTTCAACGTAAAAGGACAGCCGATCGTGAACACGCCGGAAGAGGCCATCGCCACCTTCCTCGGCACGGGCATCGAGCATCTGTTCGTGGAGAATTTTCATGTTACCCGCGCAGCTGATTGAGTGGAACCGAACCGAAGCCGATTACCCGCGCACATGCACGATTGCCGAACTGTTTGCCGCGCAGGCCGCGCGCACGCCCGAGGCCGCGGCGGTCGTCTTTCACGGCCGCACGCTCAGCTATCGCCAACTCGACGAATGCACGAACCGGCTCGCACGCCACCTGCAATCGCTCGGCGTAAAACCCGACACGCTGGTCGGCGTTGCCATCGATCGCTCGGAGACGCTCGTCGTCAGCCTGCTCGCCATTCTCAAGGCCGGCGGCGCATACGTTCCTCTCGATCCCACTTATCCGCAAGACCGGCTCGCGCTGGTTATTGAAGACTCGCAAATGCCTGTGCTGCTCACCACTGCCGCCGTGCGCGCGCATCTGCCGGCAGCCGCGGCCTCGCTCGCCATTGTCGATGCAGAAGAGGCCGCCAATGAAAGCGCGGCTGCTGTCGTTTCCGCCACCGCGCCCGCGAATCTGGCTTACGTGATCTACACCTCCGGCTCCACGGGCAAGCCCAAAGGCGTGATGATCGAAAACCGCAACGTAGTGAATTTTTTTACCGGCATGGATCGCGCCATCGGCTTCGAGCCGGGCGTCTGGCTGGCCGTCACCAGTTTTGCTTTCGACATCTCGGTTCTCGAATTGCTCTGGACGCTCACGCGCGGCTTCACTGTTGTTATTCACGGCGGCGAAGGGCCGGCGATCATCGCGCAAGAGATCGCGCGCCACAAGGTTACGCACTTACAGATGACGCCCTCGCTGGCGCGCATGTTGACGCTCGACGCGCACGCCTACGCCGCGCTGGGCTCGCTCAAGCAGATGCTGCTCGGCGGCGAAGCTGTGCCAGCCGCGCTCATTCATCATCTGCGCCGCGTTTTTCACGGCGAAATCTACAACATGTACGGCCCGACCGAAACCACGATCTGGTCCACAACCGAGCACGTTGAAGAAGCCGGCGCATCGGTTTTCATTGGCCGGCCCATCGCCAACACGCAGATCTACATTCTCGATGCGGAGTTCAAGCCGGTTCCCATCGGCGAAATCGGCGAGCTCTACATTGGCGGCGACGGCGTGACGCGCGGCTATTGGAATCGCCCCGAACTGACGGCCGAGCGTTTTCTCACTCTCTCCGAACTCGGCCCCGGACGCATTTATCGCACCGGCGATCTGGCGCGATTTTTGCCGGACGGAAAAATCGACTTTCTCGGCCGCGCCGATTATCAGATCAAACTGCGCGGCCATCGCATCGAGCCCGGCGAAATTGAAGCGCTGCTTGAAGCGCAGCCCGGCGTGCGTCAGGCCGTTGTGGTGCTGCGCGAAGATCGCGAAGGCGACGCTCGGCTGGTTGCCTACCTCGTTGCGCAAACTGCCGACGCGCACGCTTTGCGCTCGGCGCTTGCCGCTAAATTGCCCGACTACATGGTGCCCTCAGCCTTTGCGTTTCTCGACGAATTTCCGCTGACCAACAACGGGAAAATCGATCGCAAGGCGCTGCTCAAACTGCCGCCGCCCAATCTTGCGACAGTTGCATCGTTACAAGCCGAACCCGCAAATGAAATGGAGCGGATTGTGGCGCGCGCCTGGCAGGAGGCTCTCGGCATTTCCTCCGTCGGCCTGAACGATAATTTTTTTGACCTTGGCGCGCATTCGCTTACCGTGGCGGAAGCGCACGCCAAGCTGCAAGAGGCTTTGAGCCGCGAAATTCCACTGCTCGATCTTTTTCAATTCACCACGGTCAGCACGCTGGCCGCGCACCTGGGCGGAGCGCAGCAGGCCTCGGCGGCCAGCCGGCTTTCCGACCGCGCGGCGCGGCGCAGAATGGCCCGGCAAAGGGAGACTCGAGCATCGTGAACTCCTCCACGATTGCGATTGTCGGCATGGCGGGGCGCTTTCCTGGCGCGCGCAACATTGCCGAGTTCTGGAAGAACATCCATGATGGCGTCGAATCCATCCGCGACCTGACGGAAGCGGAGTTGCGCGCCGCCGGCGCCACGGATGAAGAGCTCGCCAATCCCGATTACGTACGCCGCGCCTCGGCGCTTGACGATGTGCCGCTCTTCGACGCGGCGTTTTTCGGCTTCAGCCCGCGCGACGCCGCCATCATGGACCCGCAGCACCGGCATTTTTTGGAGTGCACGTGGGAGGCGCTGGAAGACGCCGCGCATCCGCCGCAACAATTCTCCGGCGCAATCGGCGTATTTGCAGGATCGGGAATGAACACTTACCTGATCCACAATCTGCTTGCCAACCGGCAACTACTGGTCTCGGCGGGACTCTTTCAGCTCAAGCAAACCGGCAATGACAAAGACGTGCTGACCACGCGCGTCAGTTATCAGCTCGATCTGCGCGGCCCCAGCGTCAACGTGCAAACCGCCTGCTCCACTTCGCTGGTCGCCACGCACATGGCCTGCCAAAGCCTGCTCAACTTTGAGTGCGACATGGCGCTGGCCGGCGGCGTCACCATCGAGATTCCGAATGGCCTGGGCTATGTTTATCGGGAAGGCGAAATTCTTTCGCGCGACGGTCATTGCCGCTCTTTCGATGCGGAATCGAGTGGCACGGTTTTTGCCAGCGGATTGGGCGTTGTGGTTCTGCGCCGGCTCGAAGATGCGCTGGCCGATCACGACCACATTTACGCGGTGATTCTTGGCTCGGCGATCAATAACGACGGCGCGCGCAAAGTTGGATTTCTCGCGCCCAGCGTCGAAGGCCAGGCCGAAGTGATCGGCGAAGCGATAGACTTTGCCGGCGTAGCGCCGGAGAGCATCGGCTACGTTGAGGCGCACGGCACCGGAACGCGCGTCGGCGATCCAATCGAAGTGCGCGCGCTCACGCAGGCTTTTCGCGGGGCAAGCGGACACACGGCGCTCGGTTCGCTTAAATCGAACCTCGGCCACCTTGACTCGGCCGCCGGCGTTGCCGGACTCATCAAAACCGCGCTGGCGATTGAGCACGCACAAATTCCGCCCAGCCTGAATTTCAAAAATCTCAATCCGCACATCGAGCTCGCCGGCTCTCCGTTCTACGTGAACGACAAGCTCACCGACTGGCCTGCGCCGCGCCGCGCCGGCGTCACCGCGCTCGGCATCGGCGGCACCAATGCGCACGTGGTGCTGGAAGAAGCACCCGCGGTTCAAATTGCGCGCCAGCCGTGGCCTTATCAGCTTCTTGTCGCTTCGGCCAAAACAGCCGCCGCCGCCGAGCGAGCCATCGCCAATCTGGCCGCGCACTTGAGCGCGCATTCAGAATTGAATCTCGCCGACGCTGCCTTTACCAGCCAGTGCGGCCGCGCGGCTTTTCCGCATCGCCGCGCGCTTGTCGTCGAAGACGCACGCGAGTCTGTTGCTGCACTTACGTTCGTCGATCGCGGCAAAATCGCCGCCGGTGTGGCCGCGCATCCTGAAGTCGCTTTTCTTTTCTCCGGCCAGGGCTCGCAGTACGTGCAGATGGGCCGCGAGCTTTATGAGCATGAACCAGCTTTCCGCGAAGCGCTCGACCGCTGCGCGCGCGGTTTGCGCGAGCCATTGGGACTCGACCTGATCGCCGCGATTTATCCGCCAGAAAATGAGTCGCCAGAAAACGAAATAGAAGCAGCGTCGGAAAAGCTGAATCAAACCTGGCTTACGCAGCCGGCGCTGTTCGCCGTTGAATACGCGCTGGCCCAGTGGTGGATCGCGCAGGGCGTCACGCCAACCGCAATGGCCGGGCACAGCATCGGCGAATACGTTGCCGCCTGCCTGGCCGGCGTCTTCTCGCTTGAAGAGGCGCTGGCGCTGGTGGCCGCGCGCGGACGCATGATCTACGAGCTGCCCGCCGGTGCAATGCTTGCCGTGCCGCTGCCTGCCGCCGAAATTGAATTGCCCGACGGACTGTCTCTTGCGGTCGTCAACAATCTCGCGATGAGCGTGGTTTCTGGTCCCATTGAGGCTGTGGCGACCTACGAAGAATCGCTTCAGAAAAAATCCATCGCCGCGCGGCGTCTCTTTACCTCGCACGCTTTCCACTCGTCGATGATGGAACCGATTCTGAGCGCCTTCGAAGAGCGGATGCGAAAAGTTACGCTTCACGCGCCGCGCATTCCCTACCTTTCAAATCTCACCGGCACGTGGATCAAAGCCGAAGAAGCAACCGATCCCGCTTACTGGGCGCGGCACATTCGCTCCACGGTGCGCTTCAGCGACAATCTCGCCGAGCTGCTGCGCTCGCCCGAGCGCGTTTTTGTCGAAGCCGGGCCGGGCAATGTGCTGACGACTTTTGCCCGCCAGCAAGGCGGCCCCGAAACCAAAGCCTTTCCGTCGCTGCCGCATCCACGCGAATCGGTTTCAGCGCTGCGTTGCGCGCTGGAGGCACTCGGCCAGCTCTGGACGCTTGGCGCAACAGTCGATTGGTCAAAACGCCACGCGCCCGATTCGGTGCAGCGTATTCCGCTGCCCACCTATCCTTTTGAACACAAAAAATTCTGGATCGAGCCGGACAAAACTGATGCGCGCCAAATTTTGCCAGCATCGATTGCGCCTGCTACGGTCGATTCACAGGCCAATACTGACAGCGGAATTTCGCTCTACCGACGCACATGGAAGCCCGCGCCGCTGACCGCCGAGAACGCTGCCGCGCTAGAAAGTTGCTTGCTCTTCCGCGACGAATCAGGCGTCGCCGACCGCATCGCCGCCAAACTTAAAACCGCGAAGCGCGATTGCATTGTCGTCGAAGCGGGCAACAGCTACAAGCCGCTCAAGCACGGCCGCTGCGCGCTGCGCCCCGCCGTACGCGCCGATTACGACGCGCTCGTTGCCGATCTCGTGAAAGCCGACAAGCTGCCGCGAAAAATAATTCATCTGTGGGCGCTCGCGAAAAGCGGCGCAAAAAATTCACTCGACGAAACACTTGGCCGCTGCTTTTATAGTCCGCTTTATTTGGCGCAGGCGCTTGCGGCACAGGCGCTTGAAGGATTCGAAATCTCTCTCGTCTCGAACCACATGCAGCGCGTCGCCGATGAGCCGGTTCGCGATCCTGCGCGCGCCGTGCTGCTGGGGCCCGCGCGCGTGCTGCATAAGGAACTGCCCGGATTCACTTGCAAAGCCGTCGATCTCGACAGCGAAGATGCTGGCGAATGCGCGATGCAACTTGTCGCCGAGTTGAACGCCGCCGCTGAAAATTCGACCTTCGCCTGGCGCGGCGGCAAGCGTTTTGTGGAAACGCTGGAGCCTTACCAATTTGACGCCGCTATCGAGCATCAACGCCTTGTACGCGAGGGCGTTTATTTTATCGCTGGCGGAACTGGCGCTTTAGGACTCGCCGTGGCCGCGCATCTGGCGCGAGAGTTTCATGCGCGGCTCGTGCTCGTCGGTCGTTCGGAGCTTCCGCCTGAAGCGCAGTGGGAATCGGCGCTCGGCGACGCAACAGTTTCCGAAGCGGAAAAAGAACGCCTTCGCGAGCTGATCGAAATCCGCTCGCTGGCCGATGGATTGCTCGTCGTTCAGGCCGATGTGGCCGATTCAGAGCAGTTGAAATCCGCCGTTGACGCCACGCGCAAGCGTTTCGGAAAAATCGACGGCCTCTTCCAGATGGCGGGGCTGCTTGATGATGGCTCGCTGATGCTGCGGACGGCCGAGCGCGCCGAATGCGTGCTCGCTCCCAAAGTGCGCGGAACGCTGGCTCTGGAAGAAGCGCTCGGCGGCGAATCGCTTTCCTGCTTCGTGCTATTTTCTTCCATCAGTTCCATTCGGCCGCCGGCGGGTCAGATTGATTATGCGGCCGCCAACGCATTTCTCGACGCCTTTGCGCTCAGTCGCGGCGGCGCGGTGATTGCCGTCAACTGGGGCGCGTGGAGCGGAATCGGGATGGCGGCGCGCGCCGCCTCTTCGCATCCGTGGCTGGAAGAGCGGCTGCTCGATACCTCCGGCGCTGTCGTTTATGCTGGTCGCTTTTCGCAGCAAACCCGCTGGGTTCTCGCCGAGCACAAATTTCAAAACGGCATCGCCCTCATTCCCGGCACCGGCTACCTGGAGATGGCGGCGGGGGCTTTTGCGCGCGGTTCGCGCGAGGGCGCAATCGAATTTCGCAATGTTTATTTTCTAGCGCCGATGATGACGCCGCCCACGGAAACCAAAGAGGTGCGCGTGGAACTGCGACGAGAATCGGAAGCGGCAAAGGGCTCATTCCGCTTTTTCGTTTTCTCGCGCGGCGAAACGTGGACCGAACACGCGACGGGGACCATCGCGCCTTGCGCTACGCCGCCAATGGTCACGGTCGATCGCGAGGCTATTGCCGCCCGCTGCCATGAAAGCGAAATTGTTTTTGACGACGAACATCGCACGCGGCAGGAACGCCAGTTTTTATTTGGCCCGCGCTGGCGCTCGCTGCACCGCCTGCACGTTGGCAAAGGCGAAGGACTGGCGGAAATTTTTCTCGACGAAAAGTTTTCCGCCGACGTTGCCACGCTGCGCCAGCATCCGGCGCTGCTCGATATGGCGACCGGCGCCGCGCTCTATTTGACCGAGGATTACGAACACTCCAACGATCTTTTTCTACCTATCTCATACCGTCGGATGTGCGTCTACCATCCATTTCCCGCGCGCCTGTACAGTCACATCCGCACGCGGAAAAACGCGCCGCACCACGGCGAGGTTGAAACATTTGACATTACGATCTTCGACGAGCACGGCACGGTGCTCGCCGAAATTGAAGGCTTCGCCATGCGCCGCATCGCCGACCCGGAAAAGGCGATGGAGGGCAAGGATGTTCAGCGCGACGCGGCCGCCGATGAGCCGCTCGAAATTGTTGCGCGTCCGGGCATTGAGCCGTGCGAAGGCCTGCGCATTCTCACGCGCATTCTCTCTACTGATGCGCCGCAATCGCTGGTCGTAGTTGCACAGCCGATACAGGCGCTGCAAACTCCTGCTTTCACGTCACAAGCTACAGCTTCCGCGCCAGCCGAAAGCGGCGCAGACATTGAAGCAACGCTCGCCGCCTGGTGGCGCGAGCTGCTCGGCGTCGATCAGGTTGGTCCCGACGACGACTTTTTCGCTCTTGGCGGACACTCATTGGTCGGCGTGCGGCTCTTTGCAAAAATCAAAAAAACTTTCAACGTCGATCTCGAACTGGCCACGCTTTTTGAAGCCCGCACTCCGCGCCAGTTGGCCGAGGTCGTTCGCAAAACCGGCGCTCCAGAAGCGAGCGCGCCAAAAAGCTGGTCGACGCTGGTGCCCATCCAGCCCAACGGCTCGCGCACGCCGCTGTTTTGTGTTCACGCGGTCGGCGGCGACGTCCTTTTCTACGAACAACTCGCCCGCGCGCTCGGTCCCGATCAGCCCTTCTACGCCTTCCAGTCGCCGCTGGTGGTTGAACCGGACCGTCGCGATCTCACCATCGAAGATATGGCCGCGCTTTACATCAAAGAGATGCGCGCCTTCTTTCCGCAGGGACCGTATCTGCTGGGCGCGGCCTCTTACGGCGGATTCGTGCTATACGAAATGGCGCGCCAGCTTTACGAGCAGGACGCGACGCCCGCCGCCATTGTCATGTTCGACGTCGATCTGCCCGGCAGCGGCACGATATTCAGTACGCGCGCCAAGCTCGCCAGATTCTGGCGTAACGTCCGCGCCGGCGGCGCAAATTATCTGCGCAAAAAATTCTCGGAGAAGCGCGAATACTACTGGACGCTTTTCATGGAAAAAGCGGTGCTGCCGGCCGGCGTGCATCTTTACAAATTGGCGCGCCGCCCGCTTTCGGCGCCGTTGCGCTTTTACTGGGTCTCACAGGGGCACTGGCGCGCGTACGAGCGTTACTCATTCAAGCCCTTTCCAGGCAAGATCACGCAGGTGCGCGCCACCGATCGCGGCCCCGAAGTGCTGGGCAGAGAAGAAGACCCGACGCTGGGCTGGGGCGCTCTGGCCCAAGGCGGCGTCGATGTGATCGACGTGCCGACGCAGCACATGCACATGCTCTTCGATCCCTACGTGACAACCTTCGCGAAGACGCTTACGAAAATTCTGTCGCGATAGTTTGCGGGCTATAAAGAAAATCGCGATCGCAGCAAGCGTAGCGCATCTTCCGCGGTTGCGACTGTTCCTTCCAGTTGCGCGTCCTCGGCCACGCGCAGCATTTCGCGGAAACGCGCTCCAGGCGCGTAGCCGGCCGCGATCAGCTCCCGGCCGGTAATGAGCGGTTTGGGGCGCACCACTTCGGCGGGCATCGTCCGCAGACGCTCGCGCGCATACTCCCAATTTTCCAAATTGCCGCTGGCGGCCAGGCAATCCATGCGGTGCAGCGCGAGATGCTCTTCGAAGCGCTCCAGGCGGAAGAATCGTTTCAGTGTCGAATCCTTCATGCGCATCGCATCCATAAAGCGCATGTGGTTGGCGACCAGCGCCGTGATCTGCCGCGACTCGTCATTTGAAAAGCGGAAGCGCCGGCAGATTTCTGCGGCCATCGTCGCGCCGAGTTCCGCATGACCGTTGAAGCGGATGCGATCTGGCGCGCGCTCAAAGGTCGGCGGCTTGCCGACATCGTGCAGCAGCGCGGCCCAGGCCAGCGTCGGCGAGCAATCCGGCGGCAACTGATTGAGCAGCGCAAGCGTATGCGCCCACACGTCGCCCTCGGGATGAAACTGCGGCGGCTGCTCAACGCCCTTCATGCGCGCAATCTCGGGCAGCACTTCAGGGAGCAATCCGGTTTCGTCGAGCAGCTCGAAGGCGCGCCGCGCACGGCCTTCGGTAAGCATTTTGGTCAACTCGTCGCGCACGCGCTCGCGGCTTACCGCCTGAATGCGGGAGGCCAGCGCGCGCATCGCGCGTTGCGTTTGCGACTCCAGATCAAAGCCGAAGCGCGCCGCAAAGCGTACGCCGCGCAACATGCGCAGGTGATCTTCGGCGAAGCGCTGCTCCGGCTCGCCGATGGCCCGAACAAGACCGGCATCGAGATCGGCCAGTCCGCCGACGCGATCAATCACGGCCTTGCGCAAACGCTTGGGATCGCCGGCACATTCATCCAAAACGCCGCCCCCACGCAGCGGGTCGAGCAGCAGGCCGTTGATGGTGAAGTCGCGCCGCAGCACATCTTCTTCGGCGCTTTGCGTGTAGCGCACGCCGTCGGGATGGCGTCCGTCGGAGTAGGCAAGATCGGAGCGGAAGGTGGCGACCTCGGTCACGAAATCAGCGCCAACAGGCGCAACCAGCACCACGCCAAAATGCGCGCCCACGGCGAAGGTGCGCGGAAAAAGATCGAGCACCACGTCGGGCGTGGCAACGGTGGCAACGTCGTAGTCGGCCGGCGCGCGGCCCAGCAGCAGATCGCGCACGCATCCGCCAGCCAGATAAGCCTCGTAGCCGCGCGCGCGCAACGTCGCGATGACCTGCAGCGCCGCCTCGCATTGTCGATTGTTCGCCATCGTCTGCTTCACTATTATTCTCGCGCATGCGCATTCCGCGCCGCGCCAACTAAACTGGAATTATGCCCGGTCTGATTCTCGGCATCGAATCCTCTTGCGACGAAACCGCCGCGGCCATCGTCGAAGGCGGCGAGCGTACGCTGGCCTCGGCTGTCGCCTCGCAGATCCCTACGCACGCGCGCTACGGCGGCGTGGTGCCGGAGCTGGCTAGCCGCGAGCATCTGCGCGCCGTCGTTCCCGTGGTGCGCGCCGCGCTGGCCGAGGCGCACCTGAACTTCGCCGATCTCGACGCCATCGCCGTCACCTCCGGCCCAGGGCTGGCGGGCGCGCTGCTGGTCGGCCTCAGCTTTGCCAAGGCGCTGGCCTACGCTTGCGGATTGCCGCTGATCGCCGTCAACCATCTCGAAGGTCACATCCACGCCGTGCTGCTTAACGAGCGCGAATCGGGTGAGCGCGAGTCTGGCGCTACCAGCGCCGATGAAACGCCGTCACTGGCGCTGGTTGTTTCCGGTGGACACACGCATCTTTACCGGGCGCGGCCCATGCAGGGCACATGGCATTACACGCTGGTGGGGCGCACGGTGGACGACGCGGCCGGCGAGGCTTACGACAAAGTGGCCAAGCTGCTGGGGCTGGGCTATCCCGGCGGACCGTGGATCGATACGCTGGCTCCGTATGGCAACTCGCGCGCCGTGCCTTTTGCTTTTGCGCAGGTAAAAACCAAGCTGCATTTGGGCGGCAAGCCGCCGCGCACCAAAGAGGCTAAAACCGCGCCGATCGCCCAGCTCAATCCGCGTTTTCTTTTTTCGTTTTCGGGGATCAAGACCGCCGTGCTGCGCTACGTGGAACTGCACGAGATGCGCGAAGAGGCTCGGGAGCGCGCGATTCGCGTGCTGGCGGGAGCCGGGCGGCCGCAAAACCGCGAAGAGGCGCTCGCCCTTTGCCCGCAGCCGACGCTGGACCTGATTGCCAGCTTTCAGCGCGCCGTTGTCGGCGATTTGCTGAAGAAGAGCTTTGCCGCCGCCGAAGCTCTGGGTGCGACGCGCATTCTGGTTACCGGCGGAGTGGCGGCCAACCGCGAGCTGCGCGCGCGCTTTACGGCCGAGGCTGGCAAACGCGGGCTGCGCGTCGCCTTTCCCACGCTGGCGCTTTCTACCGACAACGCCGCCATGGTGGCCGCCGCCGCCTGGCCGCGCCTGCTGGCGCGCGACTTTGCCCCGCCGGAGCTGACCTCCGATCCATCGCTGGCGCTAGTGTAAACAGACCTTCGCGTTGTGGTTCCCCGGTCTCAAAATCGAGACCGGGGGCACCCCCGCTGGCACAGATTTATGCGGTTACGGATCGAGTGAAGCCGTGCCCTTTCAAAGCCGTTCTACACCGCCGGAAGAATCGCTCTGCACTGGCAGAAAATTTGATCCATAAACAAAAGGCCCGCCTTCATGGCGGGTCTTTTGGCTGGTAAAAAAGTTTGCTTGGTGAAAAGTATCTACGAAAAAAACTACTCCGTCCAACGGCGCATGAGCAGCGAGGCGTTGATGCCGCCGAAGCCGAAGGAGTTCGACAGGGCAATGTCGAAGGCGTGCGCGATGGGCTTGTTGGGCACGTAGTCCAACCGGCAGGTCGGATCGACGTTATCGAGGTTGATGGTCGGCGGCAGTTGCTGGTTGAGCAGCGCGAGTATGGTAATGCCGGCCTCAAGACCGCCAGCGCCGCCCAGCAGGTGGCCG
>PMHC01000180.1:11875-12163 GCA_003156495.1 Acidobacteriaceae bacterium | reverse complement strand
GCGTCTCCATCATGCCGACGATCTACGGCGAAAACGCCGTGCTCCGCGTCCTCGACAAAGAATCGATGAGCGAAAAGTTCAAAAATCTTACCCTCGACGTGGTGGGTTTCGCCGAGGAAGACCTACGCTGCTTCCGCCGCTACATTCGCGAGCCCTACGGCATGGTGCTGGTCACCGGGCCAACCGGCTCGGGCAAAACCACCACCCTCTATGCCGCCCTCAACGAGATCAAAAGCGACGAGGACAAAATCATCACCATCGAGGACCCGGTCGAGTACCAGATTCGCG
>PMHC01000180.1:0-11861 GCA_003156495.1 Acidobacteriaceae bacterium | reverse complement strand
CAACTCCGCGCTCACCGGCCATTTGGTCTTTACCACCGTCCACGCCAACAACGTGGTCGACGTGCTCGGCCGCTTTCTGAACATGGGCGTCGAGGCCTACAACTTCGTCTCCGCGCTTAACTGCATTCTGGCGCAGCGGCTGGTGCGCACCGTCTGCGAACACTGCGCCCAAAGCGTTCACTACGACGATGAAACCCTGCGCGCCAGCGGCCTCAATCCCGACGAGTGGCGCGACTTCGAGTTCCGCGAGGGCGTCGGCTGCATAGAATGCGGCGGCACCGGCTATCGCGGCCGTACCGCCATCCACGAACTGCTCGACCTCACCGACTCGATCCGTGAGGTCATTCTGGCCAAAAAGCCCTCTTCCGAAGTGCGCAAACAGGCGCAGCGCGAAGGCATGAGCTTTCTGCGCGAGTCGGCCATCGATCGCGTGCGCCGTGGTCTCACTACACTGAAAGAGATCAACAAGGTTACATTTATTGAGGCTTCCCGATAGTGCCTTCGATCCTGAGCTCAATCCGATCCATTCGCATCATTCCCCGCGGCGGACGACCGCCAGCGGCGATTGAAATTACGCCTGAAGGCGTGCTGGCCGCGGCTAGGCCTTTCCTGATTCGCCGGCGCGGCAAATCCCTGCCGGGGCAGGCGGCGATCTATGCCTTTGCACCGCTACCCGCCGGCGCCGTAATCTCCAGCCTTGAAGAGCCGAACCTGCGTTCGCCCGAAGCGCTTTCGGCCGCCATTCGCTCCGCGCTGGCGCAGGTTTCGCCGCACACCCACACCGTCACGGTCGTGCTGCCCGATCCGCTTATCCGCATCTTCATCCTTGACTTTGATTCCCTGCCCACAAAAGACTCCGAGGCCATCTCCCTGATCCGCTTTCGCCTGCGCAAAGTGGTTCCCTTCGACGTAGAAGAAGCCGGCGTCAGCTATCAGGTGCTCGCGCAAAGCCCCACCGAGTGCAAGGCGCTGGCCGCGGTCATTCCCGGCCCGGTCCTCGCCGAATACGAAGCCGCCGTGCGCACGGCAGGCTACGAGCCCGGCGCGGTGCTTGCCTCGAGCCTGGCGGCGCTGGAAAACCTCGGCGACATGGAGGCGGTGCTTGCCGCCAACCTCGCTTCGCTCACGCTGACCACCTGCATCGCCAACGGCCAAGACCTGCTGCTCTATCGCATTCTCGACCTGCCCGAAGATCCGGCGCAGCGCGCGGCCGAAATTCAGCACGGTGTCGCCGTCGCGGCCGCCTACTTCGAGGACAAGCTCGGCTCCGCGCCCCGGCAATTGCTTTACTCCGGCAAGCTGAGCGCGGCCGAGTTCGCGCAAGCGGTCGCCAATCCCGAGCTGACCGTCTCGGAATGGATTTCACGCCCCGAGGAAGGCGCCATGACGGCGCTGCCCGATACCAGCTTTGCCGGCGTGGCGGGCGCGCTGGAGGGAGCGAGCTAACCCAATGCGGATCACGATCAATCTCGCCTCCCACCCCTTTATCGATCTGGGGCCGCTGCTCAAGCGCCTGCGCATCGCCATGGCCGTGCTGGCCGCGCTCTGCCTGCTCTGCGGCTTCGGGCTGCACCTTCTCGGCAGCCAGGCCGCTGAAACCAGAGCCAGCGAGCGCGCCATCGACGCCAAAATCGCCCAAGTCCAGGCCGAACGCCAGGCCGATGAAGCCACCATGCACGCGCCCGACAACGCGCAACTGCTCCGCCAGACAGAATTTCTCAATCAGCGCTTCGACGAAAAAGCCTTCTCCTGGACCCTGGCCATGGAAGCGATGGAAACCGTTTTGCCCGCCAATGTTCAGCTCACATCCATCGAGCCGGCGCGCGCCAAAGACGGACACATCACCGTGCATCTGCGCGTCGTCGGCCCTCGCGACCGGACCGTGGAACTGGTGCGCAATCTCGAACGCTCACGCCGCTTTCTTCTGCCGCGCATCATCGGCGAAAGCGCCGAGTCCGGCAACAGTTCCGGCCAGCGGCTGGAGCCGATCAGTATCTCCAATCGCTTCGACTTCGATCTGCTGGCCGATTACAATCCGCCTACGCCCGAGGAACGCGCCACCGCCGCCACGCCCGCAAATCTAAAGGGGAAACGCGCCGTCGCCGCGCCCGCCGCTCAGCCGGTCCGTCAGCCCTACACCGGCTCCGCGCGGTCTCAATCGCCGTGGTCGAAACCCAATCCGGCGACGCCTCTCCATCGCCAACCGGGAGGCCAGCAATGAAAGTGCTCCATCTTCCCTTGCAATGGCGCGAGCGCCTCATCTCTCCGCTCGCCTGGCACTTGGCCGGCTTCGCCTTTCTGCTGGTGCTCGCCATCGTCCTCGCCGTCCGCCTGAGCCTTGACTGGAACGCCGTCTACGGCCACTCCGGCGACGCGCTGGCCGGCAAGCAGCTTCAATGGAAGGCGCTGGACATGGAAACCGCTCCGCTGCGCGGCCTCGGCCAGCGCGTCGATCAATCGCGCCAGCAGTTGCAGAACTTTTACACCCGGCGCATCCCGCCCAACTACTCCTCGATCTCCAGCCGCATCGGCGAACTTCAAGTCGCCAGCGGCGTGCGCCTGACGCGCGTGCAGTACACGCAAGGCGCGCCCGGAGCGGGCCTGACCGAAATCTCGCTCGACGCCGGCATCAGCGGCAATTACCCGGCCATCATGCGCTTCGTCAACAGCATCGAACGTGACCAGACCTTTTTCATCATCCGCGCCATGTCGCTGACCAGCCAGCAGGGCGGCGCCGTCAATCTCCGTCTGCGCCTCTCCACCTGGCTGCGCCCCGACGACGCCGCGGCCAGCGGCCTGCCCGCCACGCCGCCACCCGACCAAGCCAACGCCAAGGAGGTTGAATAGCCATGGCCCTCTCGCTTGGAACGAAAAATAAGCGTCAAATTGCCCTGCTCGCCGCGCTCGGCGCCTTCATCGTCTGCTTTGGCGGCTGGCAGATCTATAGCAACTTCGCGGGTTCCTCGTCGAAGTCTTCTCCCGCCACGAGCGCGCCACGAACACAAGCGACAAAACCCTCGCCAGCCGATGAAGAAGGCCCAGAGGCGGAAAAGCTCACCAACGCCGGCATCGATCCTTCGCTGCACATGGAAAAGCTCGCCCAAAGCGAAGAGATACGCTACACCGGTTCGGGTCGAAACATCTTTTTTGGCGGCGTCGTCGCGGAGCCGGTTCACATCGAAAAGCCCCTCAAGAGCGCGCGCAACAATGCCCGCGCCAACGCGCCGGTGCTGCCTCCGGCTCCGCCCCGGCCGCCGGCAATTGACTTGAAATATTTCGGCTACTCCCAGGATAAAAATAAAGCTCTGCGAGGCTTTTTCATTCACAACGGAGACATCTTCATGGCCAGGACCGGCGAAATCGTCAACCATCGCTACAAGGTGGGTTCGATCCGTCCCAACAGCGTCGAGGTCACCGACCTGTCCTACAACAACACCCAAACCATCCCGCTCTCGTCGTTTTAATGCCAGCGCCACACCGCGTCGCGCAGATTAGACCTATGACGGAATCCAGACCAATCCGGCCGCAAGTAAAGCCCTCCGAAGAGGGCTACGTCATGCTCATCGCGGTCTTCTTTGTCGTCCTGCTCACCCTTTCGCTGTCGGTCGCCGTTCCCGTCGTGATCAAGTCGATCCAGCGCGACCGCGAGCTCGAGACCTTCCATCGCGGCATGCAATACCGCCGCGCCGTCCAACTTTATTACCGCAAGTTCAGTGCCTATCCGCCCAACATCGAGGCTCTGATCAAGACCAACAACATTCGCTTTCTGCGCAAACGCTACCTCGATCCCATCACGAATAAAGACGACTGGAAGCCGGTCCGCTACGGCCAGAACAAAACCCCCACTGTTATGGGCTTTTTCGGCCAAACCCTGGCCGGAAATGCTTCCACTCTGTCCGGCACCGGACCCAGCGGCGGAAACAGCCTCACCGGTGGCACCTCTGCTTTCAGCGGTTCCTCTACGTCAAGCGGCCAGTCGCTATTTGGTTCCTCCAGCTCGAGCAGCGACACGGGATCAACTTCTACCGGCAGCTCCAGCGACACTTCAAGCAGCGCAACCTCTACAGGAAGCTCATCCTCGTCTACGAGCACTTCCAGCACCGGCCTCACCGGCCAGACCTTCGGCGGCGGAGGCATTATCGGCTTTTCGCCCGGCAGCCCCAGGCAATCGATTCTGGTCTATAAAAAGAAAAATCACTACAACGAGTGGGAGTTCACCTACGATCCGCTCGCCGATCGCCAAACCCAGAGCAACAGCACCGGCGCCGCCGGCCAAGCGTCCAGCAGCACCACCAGCACGACGGGAAGCTCGACCTTCGGCAGCTCCAGCACCTTCGGCACCAGTTCAAGTTCCTCTTCGTCGTCGACCAGCAGTTCGCAACAATAGTTGCCGCGCAAGCGCAAAGAGACCCGCCTCATTGGCGAGCCTCTTTATCGTCTTCCGTGAAGAAAACCAGCTTTACGCTTTAAACGACGATCCGCAGCCGCAGGTCGATTTGACGTTGGGATTGTCGAACTTGAAGCCCGAAGCCTCTACCGACTCAACGTAATCGACCGTACAGCCGTCTAGATACATCAGCGAAGTGGCGTCGACGAAGACCTTCAGATCGTCAAAGCTGTAGACTTTGTCCATCATGCCGGCCTGATTCTCGAAGGCCATCGAATATTGGAAACCCGAGCAGCCTCCGCCCATCACGCCGATGCGCAGTCCGGCTGGAAGTGGGTCCTGGGTGGCCATAATCTCGCGCACCTTGGTGATCGCCTGAGGCGTAAAAAGAATCGGCAGCTTCTTTTGGGTTTCCTGCGTGGGCGTTGCGGGCGTTGTAGCCATGCTTCCTCCTAAATGCGAACGGGATGCGAACGGGATGCCGTCCTCTTTCACTCTATCGTCCGGCCGCCGGGCAGACAAGCCCCCGGCCCCTATACATTCTTAGATGCGGCCACAGCGGGTTGGTTTCAAAGCGCCATCATTTCCATAAAAATCGCTGTGCCAGCCGCCAAAAAATTAATCCACAACCCTATCAATTTGGGGATATGATAATCAGCCGTAAAGACCATGGGCCGCGAGGCAGCATGGAATTCTCCCCTGGCTCGCGGTCCCTGGGAAGGAATGGAAGAAATCCCGGATGGGAGGCGCTGTATGTTTGTCCCGATGATGTGGAGCGTTTGGTCTCTATTTGTCGTTGTCACAGCGGCTTTGTACGTTTACCGCACGAGCTTGACCCGCGACGAGGCAGGTCAGATCTTCCTCGACGACTCCTTCTCGCAAGAAGCAGCGCAGCAGTCGGTGATCTCCGCCAAGGTAGCCAAGATTGAGCCGCTGCTAAACGTCGCCCGCTGGATGGTGATCGCGCTGACGGTCTTCGTCATTGCCTATTATGTCCGGGAGATCCTGCTGCAGTTGAGCATTCTGTAGCGGGGCATCGCTTTCCGGCCGATCACTTTTTCGCCGGCTGTACGGCTGAATCAGTCGCACGGCCGGCGAAAAGCGGTGAGTGTCTCTCTATATACAGAGAGCCCAAGACTGCATGCGCGCCTGCATTTCGGCGGCAGCGCCTTGGTAAGAATGCTCTATTGGATAATCAGCATCTTCGAAGTGCTGGACATGGTCAGCGGCTTCGAGGAAAGTATCAGCGGCACCTTGTAGGGGAAGGAATAGCTGACAGTCACCTGAACGTAGCAGCCCGGCGCTTCCGATCCCGCCCCGCCGGCGCAACTGGTTCCCGTGCCCGTATAAGTCGTCGCAGCGGTGAGCGTTCCACCGCCAATGGAGGGCAGCCCGATCCCGGCCACGTACGAATTAACGGCCGAAGCCGTCACCGTGCAGGAAGAGCCCGTCGAAGTTTCGCAGGTCGAGCCGCGCACAACCGCATAGCGCGTGCCCTCGCGCGCAAGCTCCGAGATCAGTTCGTAAGAGTAATAGGCAAAGCAGATCTGCACCAGCCCGAAGATAAGCCCGAACAAAACGACGATGCTGAAGGCGAAAGAAACCAGCGACTCGCCGCTATCGCCATGCGCCAGCAGATGCGCCCGACGCCACAAACCAGCCGGCACGCCGCATTGATCGTTCATCGTCTGTCGCCTTACCATGGCTACTCCTCGACCTCCATTGCCGAAGTACTACTCAAGGGAATCGTCGATGAAAAACCCGGAAGGTGCAAAGCGGGGGTATAGGTGGCGGCAGTCTTCACCTGGATGTACTCAAGCACGTGATCGCCCGAACAGGCCGTCGTAGCCGCGCTTTGCGTGGCGTATTGCGTGCCGCTCTGCGACAAAGCGCAGACCCAGTAGAGGGTCGGCGTCACCGTCAAATTTGCGCCGAAATCGGGAGCCTCGGCCTGAGCCGCCGCCTGAATGTTGGCGCTGTTGCTGGCGTGTGTCGCACTGGTCATCCCATACATGACGCCGGCATGCGCGGCATTAGCGACCTCAATTGAACTGTAAATAGCCGGAGCGAAAGAAACGATTCCCAACAGCAACGGCATGCCCAGCAACGCGACGGCCAGCGCCAGCTCGACGATCGCATCGCCGGACTCGCTCTGCGAACGCGCCGCACAGGCCGCCGCCCGCGCAAATAAGTGTAAAACGAATTGGCGTCCGTAATTCATCGTCTACTGGCTCAGCTTGGTAACGGTGGTATTCATGGTGCCGAGATTCGAAACCGGATATGCGGTAAACGACACCCCGCCGGTAATGCTCATCGTCTTCGCCACAACGTCGGTCTTAACGGTCGAAGTGCTCCCGTTGCCCAGCGTGAGCGCCGCTCCCGGCGCGTAAATGCCTCCGTTGAAATAGGTTGCTGAACCACCCTCGAAGTCGATGGCTTTGGTGTCGCTGGTGTCTTGATAGATCACCACATGGTTATAAGTTCCAGACGGGCCGACATCTGGAGCCGTGGACCCGCTGCTCTGCGTGTTTCCGCCCGCGACCAGATTCACGTTGGCGCCGTTATCGAAAACCACGCTGGCGCCGTTAACGAGATAGAAGAAGACGCCGTTGCCCCCCAGGTTGGAGTGCCCGTTGGCGCCGCTTTCAAAATGCAGTTGGCCGCCGTTGATGACGTAAACGCCAGGATTGAGAGTGACTGTGGCGCCGTTGCCGCCGACCACCAGAGAGGTGTAGCAGATCGAGTTGGTGCTCGACGAAGGCCCCAGCACATACTTGCCAGTGGCCCCCCAGGAGCCGCCGCCGGTCGGGTCGCCTACGCAACTCGCATAGTCAGCGGCGGGCACCACGGGCATGGCGGGAGCGCAGCTAAAGGCGCTTGACTGCACAATGTCTGCTGAAGAACAAATGCTGCTGCCGTTATTGATATTGGTGCTGTTGTCCCAGGCGGACTGGGCCGAGATCGATTCTGCGCATAGCGTCGAGCCGCCGGAGACGGTAATCGGCGAACTGGAGTTTGAATCGGTGACGATGCCGCACGAAGAGGCCGTCAGCTTCGAGCCTCCGCTAATGCTCAGATCGGTTCCCGAAGTGCCCTCCAGGCAGACGCAGGTCGGACTCGACTGACCGCCTGCCGCCGAAGCCGTGGCCGAAACGGTCATGGTGCGCAAACTTTTGATAAACGCGCCCAGAAAAAAAGTTTGTATGGGACGGGAGACCTGCACCACGGTCCAGGTCGTCGGCGCGCTGGTGCTGGTGTTCGAGTAATTGCCCGAAGAACTGATCGAAACGTTCACGCTGGCGGGATTGACAGCGGCGTTGTGATCGAATCCGTTGGCCGCCGCCGCCGCGTAGGCCGCATTGGTCGAAGCCGCCCCCAAAGAATTGTTGTAGGTGTATTCCTCAGCCGCGGCCACCGCGGCAGCATCGGCCGCGGCCTGCGCCATGCGCTTTTCGTGGAACAAATAGCCCACATCCAAGGCCATAGCCAACAGCCCGAGAAGCACAATCCCTGCAAAGAGTACGATGACCACCAGCGTCTGGCCGCTCTCGTCTCTCCGCATCAGCGGGATACTCCGGCCGCGGCTCGGCTCGCAGCCACCGTACTTCGATCCACATCCAGGCCGAGACTGCATCGCGTTCACCACCCTTCAGCCTACCCGTAAGGGGGCCCCAAAGCACGCCTTCTCACGCACCTCTCTATGCAGAATTTTCGGCCGGAAGGCATCTTTCGTCGATAACACTTTAGTTACTGAAAAGGCTCCCCTGGGGCGGGCATTCCCGCGGCAACAGACCTCATTCCACTTCCTGCCGGGCCCGGTAACCGTCGCGGGCGATGATCTGGTACTTGAGCGGCTTGTGCTTTTCGTCCTGCATGCGCAAGGGCTGGCCCTCGTCATCAACCAGCTCGACGCGAATCTTGCGCCAGCTTCCATCCTGTTTGGTGTTGGTGGGGCGGTAAATCAGCCGGTACTTGGAACGGATATTGTCGTTGATGCTCTTGAAGATATCGGGCATTTCGCCGGTAAACCGAGGGAAAAAGCTCATGCCGCCGGTCACGCTGGCAAAGGTCTTCATCTCGTTGTCGGCCTGCAGGTAATCCATATCGCGCATGGAGCTCATCATGCCGCCGCGCCCCTCGGTCATCGTGCGAATGGCTCCGCCGGTTGAAACCGTGTAGATGGTGGTATTGTGCGAAGCCTTCACGTATTTCAGCGCCTGATCAAAAGTAATCCGAGAAAATGAATCGCGCCCCGAAGAGATGAGAACGATGTATTTCTGGCCGTCGAGACGGCTCAACCTGTCCAGCGCCTCATGCAGGGCATCGAAGACGTTGGTCTCGTGGAACCCTGGAATTTGCAGCATGTTGATGCCTTCCAGAATCTGCTTCTTGTCCTGCGTAAAATCGGTCACGATCTGGGTGCGCATGTCGAAGGTCATCAGGGCCACGTAATCGTTGGGCCGCAACTGCTGGGCAAACGTCCACGCCGCGTTGCGCATGTCATAGATGAAGTAGTAGCTGTTGGAGGCAAATTCGCACAGCAGCAGCGCGGTGATCGGCGCTTCGGTGCGCTTGAAGCCCTCAATCTTCTGCGGTACGCCATCCTCGTAAACGCGGAAGTTGCCCGGCCGCAGATTGGGTACGAACTGACGCGTTTTTTCCAGCATTACGCCCACATCGACCGTTACCTCGGGCACTTCGACGTGCAGGCTCAAATTGCTCAGCCCCTCGGGATTCTTGATTCTGGGCTCGGCCGGAGCCGGGGCCGGCGTCTCGTCGGGATTGTCCTTCTTTTTCGGCAGCGCGATCGCGCCGTTGTCGCCGCCAGGGCCGCCGGCGGCCGGAGCGGCCTGGTCAGTCTGCGGACTCTGCGGCGCGGCGGTTTGCGACGAGCTCTGGGCAAAAACAAACGGCGCGACGGCCATGGTAAAAAAGACCAACCAAAGCAGCTTCAGCCCCAAATAGCCGAGAAATCGAGTGTTTGCGCGCGGCGTTGTCATGGCAACCTCTTGTGTTCACCAGCATACGCGATTCGAGTCCGGCCTCGCGGCCAGATCGAGCCTCGGCAACGCGTACCGCTGTACTCTAATAGACGTGAAAACTCGCCCGCTGGGATTCATGAAGGCTCTGACCGTGCTGGCCGTACTTTTGACGGCGACGGCCGCCCTTTCCGCCGCGCAGGCCACGGCCTCCGCCACAGCCGCCCGCTCCGGTCCCCCACAAAATGCCGGCTTCTTCCCCCTCAGCCAAGTACGCGCCGGCCTTACCGGCACGGCCTGGACGGTTTTTGAGGGAAGCGCCCCCGAACCCATGCAGGTGGAGATTCTCGGTCTGCTGCGCAACTCGCGCGGCCCCGGCCAGGATCTGATTCTGGCCCGCCTGCGCGGCGCCAAGCCCGAGTACACCGGCGTGGTTGCGGGCATGAGCGGCAGCCCCGTCTACATCGACGGCAAGCTGGCCGGCGCGCTCTCCTACCGCATCGGCCAGTTCTCAAAAGAGCCCATCGCCGGCATTACCCCCATCGAGCAGATGCTTGAGGTCCGCGACCTGCCGGAACCGAATACGGCCCCCGGCCTCGGCACTCCAGCCAGCGCGGCTTCCACGCCCGCCTCGGCCGAAATGAACTTCCAGGCCATGGAAACGCCTTTGGTCATGAGCGGATTCAGCCCCGAAGCCATCCGCTTCTGGCGGCAGCAAACCGCCGGCACCGCCCTGGAGCAGGTCGCGGCCGGAGGCGCGATCTCTGGCTCTAGCAATTCCGCCGCCACGCCCGCCGCCCTGCAACCCGGCTCGGCCGTCAGCATGCAGTTGGTGCGCGGCGATATGGAAATCTCCGCCGCCTGCACGGTTACCTACGTCGATCCCAAGCAACTGCTGGCCTGCGGCCACCCGGTTCTGGGCGCCGGGCCGGTTTCGCTGCCGATGACCGCCACCGAGGTCGTCGCCACACTGGCTTCGCCCCTCAACTCCTTCAAAATCGTCAACACCGGTGCGGTGATCGGCGCCTTCACCCAAGATCGCGAATCGGCGATCCGCGGCATTTTCGGCCTCAAAGCGCGCATGATTCCCCTACATCTGGCCGTCGATGCCCCCACCGGCCCGCGCAAAATCAATCTCGAAATCCTCGACCTGCCTTCGCTCACCCCGGCAGCCTTACAGACGGTTCTCTATCAATCGATGCTTGAAAGTAATGAAAGCAGCGAAGCGATCAGCTATCACCTGACCGGCAGCATTGGCCTGGCCGGGCTTCCACCCGTTCCCGTAGACCAATGGGCACTGACCGGCGACGCTTTGCCCGCATCGCTTGAGGCCGCTCTGCAGGCGGGCCAGCTATTCACCCGCCTCTACGCCAACGGCGCGCGTCAGGACAGCGTGCAAACTGTCGATCTCCACATTCAGGCCATTGCCGGTCGTCTGCAGGTTTCGCTCGCGCGCGCCCGCATCGTTTCCGGCGACACAGCCCATGCCGGCGATACCCTCCAGATCGAAGCCACTCTCCAACCCTGGCAGCAACCCGAACGCAACCTCCGTATCGCCATCAAACTGCCCGCGCGGCTTGCGCCGGGAAATCTGCGTCTTCTGGTCTCCGACGCCGCCACTCTCGATCGCGCGCTCAGCCTGCCCCGGTCGCCCGCTACGCCTCCCGATGTAAAATTTATCCTCGCCGAAATCGGCAACCAACACGCAGCCGACCGCATTTATGTCAGTCTGCTGGCGCCTGAAGCGCAGGGGGAAATCGGCGGCCAAACCCTTACCAGTCTTCCTCTTTCTGTCGCCAATGCCTTTGAACCCTTACGCAACGCGCAGCAGGCCGGCCTCAACGGCGAGTCGGCTGTAGTAACCGCGGAGGCTCCCGCCGGAGGCGTACTCTCCGGTTTCCAGATTCTTAACCTCTCCATCGAACCGGGCGCCGGTTTAAACTAAAGCCAAGGTTTTTCAATTCTCCTCCAGATCAAATCGGCGCCAATGGGGGGAACGACCCGGCCCGATGGCCATTCCGTGAGGTAGACGGAGTAATATATGGCTCAAATTAAAGGACTTGCAGCCCATGCTGCGGGAGCGGAACTGCTTCCCTTCAGTTACGACCCTGGCAAGCTTGGAGTGCACGAGGCCGAAATCGCCATCACGCACTGTGGTATCTGCCACAGCGATCTGCACCTGATCGCCAACGATTGGGGCAATAGTCAGTATCCATTTATTCCCGGCCACGAAATTATCGGTACGATTTCGGCCGTAGGCAGTGAAGTTAAGTCATTGACCATCGGCCAGCGCGTCGGCCTGGGCTGGCAATCGAGTTCCTGCGGCCAGTGCGAGTGGTGCCTCAAGGGTCAGGAAAATCTCTGTCCAGAAGCCGAAGCCACCTGCGTCCATCGCCACGGCGGTTTTGCCGACCGCGTTCGCGCCAACGCCCGCTTCATCGTCCCCATTCCCGACGCTCTGCCCAGCGAACAGGCCGCACCGCTGCTCTGCGCCG
>PMHC01000278.1 GCA_003156495.1 Acidobacteriaceae bacterium | reverse complement strand
CGCTCGAACCAATCGATCTTCAATTCGGGATGCACGCCACCCTGCATCAGAATGCCGGTGCCGCCGGCGGCGACCGTCTCGGCGATTTTTTCGTAGATGGTTTCGAAGTCGAGAATGTAGCCCTCGGCCGAGCGCGGATCGGAACTGCCCGGGCGCGGCAGCGGCCGGTAGAAGGCGCNNTCGATGATGTAGGTGACGACGCTCTCCGGGTGCAGGCGGCGGCGAACGGCATCGGCCTCGAAGCCCAGACCGATCAGGTCCGGCGAGCGAAAGTAATCGAGAGCTTGTTGGCGCGAGATCGGCATGGATTCAATTCTAGCAATATAGCGAAGCGAAATATTTTTGTCTTAAAAATGCTTTGAAGGGCACACACTGCATTTTTTGGGGCATTCTGCTCGTTTTTGTGGGGTTCGATACGGCATGGAAGGCCTGGCGTCTCTAGCCATTTTTAGAATTCGTTCAATTTCATCTTTTTCGCGAGTATTAAGAGTCGAGTTATCACTAAAAAAGAGTCGTGGAGGATTTTTGGAATACAATCGTTCTGCCAGATATTGGGCAATAATAGAAAGTTCTTTACCTGTGTTCTCAAACAAACAAAAGTGCTTGAAGGTTACAACTGGTCCACCATTTTTCTGATGGTTTTCTTTATGAGCACCGATGCCAATCCAATTCAGTTTGTAAGCGATTCCGTTTTTTACTGGTTCACTTCCCATACCGCCAACACCGATAACAGCGTCAAAATTCCAGCACCTTACTCGTCCCATGCAGCCACCTTGTCCAAACCATCCACTGCTGTCGGGGTCGCCTTGATGAGTGCGTTTGTAAATGAGAACTCGCATCTTTCTCCTCACGCTGTGAGGAGAATCATTGTGCATGATACAAACTTTGTCAATGTAAATTTATGACAATACCTTGGCCCAGTGTGCGGCTACGTCCAGACGAAGGTGGCCTTGTCTTTGTCTTTGCGCGTGCGCGAGACGGGAAAAACCTGGCCGTGCATGACGATGTAGACGCCGGGCGAAAGCAGACGGGCGGCCATCAGACTTTCGGTTAGGTTTTGCAATCCGTCGCTGCCCTCGAAACCCAGCGGCGTCATCGCGCCGGTGAGGATGATGGGCACCTTGAGCGCGGGAAAGGCGCTTTCGAGAAAGCGACCGGTCTCGACCATGGTGTCGGTGCCGTGCGAAAGAACAATCGGCGCGCCCTCGGGCAGCAGCTCGGCCACGCGGTCGCGAATTTCGGCGCGGTCGGCATCGGTCATCTCGAGGCTGTCTTTATTCATCAGGTGGAGCGAGCGAATTTCAACGTCGGGCAACCGGAGCAGGCGCAAATAGCGATCGAGCTTGGCGGCGCGATTTTCAACCACGCCGCGTTGCTCGGAGTAGACCTTCTCGATGGTGCCGCCGGTGGAGATCAAACAGATCCGTTGCATCGGCAATTTCTCCCTGCGGGCTACTTGGCGTAGCGCTTTTGGTGCCAGGCCCAGGCGGTGCGGACAATCTCGTCGAGCTGGGTGTAGCGTGGCTTCCAACCTAGTTCGCGAATGGCCTTGGCCGAGCTGGCGACGAGCACGGCAGGATCGCCTGCGCGGCGCGGGAAGCTCTCGGCCGGAATCGGATGGCCGGTAACGCGGCGGGCCGATTCGATGACTTCGCGCACGCTGAAACCGGTGCCGTTGCCCAGGTTGTAGACCAGCGGCGGCTGATTGCCTTCGCCTTTGCCCAGTGCTTCGAGAGCCAGAAGATGCGCTTCGGCAAGGTCTGAGACGTGGATGTAGTCGCGGATGCAGGTGCCGTCCGGCGTCTTGTAGTCCTCGCCGTAGATGCGGATTGACTTGCGGCGGCCCAGCGCGACGTCGAGAATCAGAGGAATCAGATGCGTTTCTGGATCGTGAGCCTCGCCGCGAGTGACGCCCGCGGGGCCTTCCGGCGCTCCGGCCACGTTAAAGTAGCGCAGCGCGGCGTAGCGCAGCCCGTGAATGCGATTCAGCCAGGCCAGCATCTGCTCGACCAGCAGTTTGGATTGCCCATAGGCGTTGGTCGGATTCAGCTTTGCCGTTTCTTCGATCGGCACCGACTCCGGCTCGCCGTAAACGGCCGCCGTCGAAGAGAAGACCAGCCGGCGCGGACCGCAGGCCACCATCGCCTCCAGCAGCGAAAGCGTCGCGGCCGTGTTGTTGCGGAAGTAGACCTCGGGCACCTTCATCGACTCGCCGGCCTCGATCAGCGCGGCAAAGTTGAGGACGCCGTCGAAAGGCTCGCCGGCATCGCGCGCATCCATAAAGATGTGCTCGATCTTCGTTCGGTCGGCCAGCTCGCCATGAATGAATTCCACCCCCGGCGGCAGCAGATCGCGCCGTCCGTGGCTGAGGTTGTCATAAACAACGGCCTTGTTTCCCCTTTCGGTCAACAAGCCCGCCACTGTTCCACCAATGTACCCAGCACCGCCCGTTATAAAGATCTTCACAGAAAAAGTTTTTCCTTTCTAAGACAGTTTAGTTTACTTTGAGCTTAGAGATGTTGCCGCGGGTCTCGACGGCCCGGCCCGGCGACCTCGGCTGGTTGCTATCCCCGGGGGGCTAACTACAAGGATTACAAGCGTTCACGCGGCGATCTATCCCTGCGCTTCAGGGTCATAAGATGCTTCAGGGGCATAAGATTAGGGGCATAATATATAGGTCGGAGCGCGAACCTTTATTTGATTCGTTGGGATAAGGTGGTTTTGTCGGCGGTGGGAGACGAGGAAACGAGACGATGGAGTATAGGCCAGGCGAGATGAGGTTCGGGTTGCTGCCGGAGCCGGAAGGGCGCGGCGGATCGTTCATGGTCAGCTGGATCGTGAACCTGACGATCCTGGGCACGCTGCTGGCGATTGGGATGACGGCGCGCCACATGGTTCAGCAACACTACGAGATGACGGCGCTGATTGCTCCCGACGAGCAGCAGAAGCCGAAAACGCCGCCGCCGCCCGAAATCAAGCTGCCGCCGCCGCCCGAAGCGCCGAAGCTGGCGATGGAAGCGCCGAAGATCGCGCTGCCCGAGCCTAAGCCCGAGCCCAAACCGGTGGAGATGGAAGCGAAGGTGAACCTGCCGGCGATGAAGGCCAGGCCGCAGATGGTGACCCTGGCGCCGCAGCCCAGGTCGGCGCTGACGGCGGCCATGCCGGCGCAAAACTCCAGCGTGAAGGCCTCGACCGCCCCGGTGCATCTGGGCCAGACCTTCGGCGTGATGCCGAACCCGAACGCGACGCGTCCGGCGACGGTGGCCTCGATCGGCAACCCCTATGGCGGGCTGAACGGACGGGTGGGCGCGCCGCACGGCGTAGTGGGCTCGACGGGAATCGGCAATGGAACCAAGTCCGGCTCGAATGCAGGCACGGTGGGCCGTGTAGCTTCGGCGGGCATTCCCGGCGCAAGCGGTACGGGCACGGCCAACCATTACGGACACGTAGCCTCGGCCGGCATTCCGGCGGCGACGCCGGCGGCAGCGGCTCCGCACCAGTACGCCGAACCGGTCGGGACCAGTTTGCAGGTGCTATCGAAGCCGCCGGTGCAGTACACCTCCGAGGCGCGGCAACTGCGTGTGCAGGGCAACGTGGTGTTGCGGGTGACCTTTACCGCATCGGGCCAGGTGATTGTGCACGGCGTGGTGCACGGGCTGGGCCACGGATTGGACGAGGAAGCCTGGCGCGTAGCCGCTCAGATTCACTTTCGTCCGGCGACGCGCAACGGCCAGCCGGTCGACACGACCACGACGATCACCATCAGCTTTCAGTTGGCGTAGCATCGGGCATGAAATGGGTTTTGTATCAGGGCACGGCTTGAGAGGCCGCGGAAAAAACCGAACCCTTAAGCCGGCAGAAGAAAAACATCCCTCGGGGCCTGAAGGCCGCGGTCATTTTATGGGGTTTAACGTACGGGCTAAAGCCCGTACCCTTCAAAACGCTCATTTTTCAGCTTGCCGCGGCGA
>PMHC01000321.1 GCA_003156495.1 Acidobacteriaceae bacterium | reverse complement strand
CCAATCCCAACAGCCCGTCGGGATCAGTGGCCACGCGCGAGCAGCTTTTGGAACTTGCCCGCCGCGCGCCGCACGCTGTGCTGCTGGTTGATGAAGCCTACTTCCACTTTTACGGCGAAACAATGATCGATCTGGTCGGCAAAGTGCCGAATCTCATCGTCGCGCGCACTTTTTCAAAAGCCTACGGTCTGGCCGGATTGCGGTTGGGATTGCTGGCCGCGCCGCTTGAGCTGATGCGCTGGATGCGCCGCGTGCTCTCGCCCTACAGCGTGAACTCTGTGGCGCTGGCCTGCCTGCCCGCCGCGCTTAAAGACGAAACTTATCTCGACTGGTACGTCGGCGAAGTAAAAGCCGCGCGCGGCGAATTCGAGTCCGCGCTCGACGCGGCCGAAGTTCGCCGCTGGCCCAGCCGAGCGAATTTTATTCTGGTTGAAATTGGCGCGCGGCACGCCGAGTTTGCCGAACGGATGCGCGCTCTGGGCGTGCTCGTCCGCGACCGCTCGGCCGATCCCGGTTGCGACGGCTGCGTGCGCATCACCATCGGTACGCGCGAACAAATGCGGCAGGCCGCCACGGCATTAAACGAAACTTTATCCGCACTGCGGAAGGAAAACCAAACGCGATGACGACGAAAAAAGCTACAACCGCAAGCAAGCGTACGGCGACCATCGAGCGCAGTACGGCCGAGACCAAGATCGCGCTCGAGCTGACGATCGAGGGCCAGGGCCTATATATCGTTTCCACCGGCATTCGATTTTTCGACCACATGCTGGAGCTCTTCGCGCGTCACGGCGCATTCGATCTCAAGCTCGAGTGCAAGGGCGATCTCGACGTCGATCAGCATCACACTGTCGAAGACGTGGGCATCGCNNCTGGGCGACAAGCGCGGCATTCTGCGCGCCGGCTACTTTGTAATGACGATGGACGAAACGCTGGCCGTGGCCGCGGTTGATTTGAGCGGACGGACGGCCTTCGTCGTCGACACTAAAGTTCGCACGCGTCTCGTCGGCGATCTGCAATCCGAACTGGTAACCGACTTTTTCGAAGGCTTTGCGCGCGGCGCGCGGGCCAATGTGCACGTCAAAACAATGTACGGCCGCTCCAACCATCACAAGATCGAGGCCATCTTCAAGGCCTTTGCGCGGGCGCTGCGCGTAGCCTGCTCGCGCGACAAGCAACTGGGCAAGATGCTGCCTTCGACGAAGGGACTGCTCTGATGCGCGTTACGGTAATCGACTACAAGGCCGGCAATTTGACCAGCGTGCTTAAAACGCTCGCGCACTTGGGCGCGGAGGCGATCGTCACCGATGGCGATCTTTCTCTGGTGGAAACGGCGGAGCGAATCGTGCTGCCGGGCGTGGGCAACTTCGCGGCCACCTCGCGGCTCGATTCGACCGGACTGACCTCGGCGATTCGCTCGGCCATCGCGCGCGGCGTGCCCTTCCTCGGCATCTGCGTCGGCATGCAGTGGCTCTTTGCCGGATCGAGCGAAGCGCCCGAACAGCCCGGCTTCGGCTGCTTTCCTGAATTCTGCACGCGATTTCCCGATGGCAAAGAAAAAGTTCCGCACGTCGGCTGGAACTCGCTTGAAGTACGCAAGGGATCGCGACTGCTTGCCGGCGTTGAGCCGGGCGAGTTTGTTTACTTCACGCATTCCTTTCGCGCGCCGGTGACGGAGGTGACCGCAGCCGTTACCGAATACATTGAACCCTTTGCCGCCGCCGTCGAACGCGACAACGTAATGGGCACGCAGTTCCATCCGGAAAAATCCGGCGCGACGGGACTGAAAATTTTCAAAAACTTTCTCGCCTGGCAGGCGAAAGGAGCCGTATGCTGACCAAACGCATTATTGCTTGCCTGGACGTGCACGCTGGTCGCGTCGTTAAGGGCGTTCAATTTGTCGATCTGATCGACGCGGGCGATCCGGCAACGCAGGCGGCGCGTCACGCGCGCGAGGGTGCCGACGAAATTGTTTTGCTCGATATTACGGCCACGCACGAGGGCCGGCAAACGCTGCTCGACACGGTGCGGCGCACGGCGAAGGAACTTTTTGTGCCCTTTTGCGTGGGGGGCGGCATTCGTTCGGCGCATGACGCCGAAGAGGTCTTCACCGCCGGCGCCGATAAGATCAGCGTGAACTCGGCCGCGCTGGCAAAGCCTGAACTTATCAGCGAAATCGGCCGCAGCTTTGGCGCGCAGGCCGTAGTGGTGGCCATTGACGCGCGACGCGAGCCCGAAACCGCCGATCCGGTAAAAAATGCGCGCGTATATGTGCGCGGCGGACGCAAACCCACCGAGCGGCGCGCGGTGGAGTGGGCACGCGAAGCCGAAGACCGCGGCGCGGGAGAAATTCTGCTCACCTCGATGGACTCCGACGGCACCCGCGCCGGCTTCGACTGCGAGCTGACCGCCGCGGTCAGCGAGGCCGTGAATATTCCCGTAATCGCTTCGGGCGGCGCGGGCACGGTCGAGCACTTTACCGATGTCTTCAAGCGCGGCAAGGCTGATGCAGCACTAGCCGCCAGCATTTTCCACTTCGGCGTTTCAACCTCGCGCGCGCTCAAAGAAGAATTGGCACGCGAAGGCATTCCCGTGAGGCTTCCATGCTGATTCCTTCAATCGATTTGCTGGGCGGACGCATCGTGCAACTGGTGCGCGGCGAAAAATTGCGTCTCGCCTTTGACGACTTCGAATACTGGATCGAGAAATTTTCCCGCTATCCGCTGGTGCAGTTGATCGATCTGGACGCAGCTATGCGCCAGGGCGAAAACTCCGCGCTGGTCGAGCAGTTGGCCAAGCGGCTGCCGGTGCAGGCCGGCGGCGGCATTCATTCGATCGAGCGCGCGCAACGGGTTCTTGATGCGGGCGCCAAACGCGTAATTGTCGGCTCGGCGCTATTTTCCGCCGAGGGAAAAGTGAATGCGGAATTCGCGGCGGAACTGGCATCGAAGATCGGCGCCGAGCACGTGGTCGCCGGCATCGACACCAAAAACGGCCGCATCGCCGTAAAGGGCTGGAAGGCCGAAGTCGCGCTCACGCCCGACGAAGCCATTCCGCAACTCGATCCCCATGCCGCCGCATTTCTCTATACGCACGTTGACGGCGAAGGCATGATGCAAGGCTTTCCGATCGCAACCGCGGCGCGGTTGCGCAAGCTCACCAAGAAACAATTGATCGTGGCCGGCGGCATTCGCAGCCAGCAGGAAATCGACGCGCTCGACAAGCTGGGTGCCGACGCCGTTGTGGGAATGGCGGTGTACACGGAGTCGCTCGCTGTATAACGCGCTCGCAGAAAATCTTGAACGAGCGCACAATATAGAGAGAGATCGTCCCTCGGAGGCCGAGATTCCCGTCGATCGATAACAAGCTGCGGCATGGCAAGAGCCATGCCTTTTCAAAACGGCATTTTATATGCCGCAGCTAGAGCATTTTTACCCATAGTGTATAGAACTCAGGATCGCCGAGTTGACGCGAAGATCAGTGGGCGGCAACCTTCAGCACGATTCAGCACTCTACAGAATTGGTAAAAATGCTCTAGATCCCTGCGCCGAGCGCAAAAGTTTTTGTTTGTTTATTTTTTGAATACTACGATTGTGAGGCAAGTTCGGTGATGGAACAGCTTGTATCTTTTCTCTCCGCTTCCCCCTTGCTGACGCTTTTTCTGGTAGCCGGATTGGGGTATGCGCTAGGTCAGGTCAACATCTTCGGCTTTCGCTTGGGCGTTGCGGGAGTATTGTTTTCCGGCCTGTTCATCGGCGCGGTCTGTCCGCAGCTTGAGGTTCCAGGCATTATGGGAACCTTCGGGCTGGTGCTTTTTGTCTACGCCATGGGTCTGCAGGCCGGTCCGGGATTTTTTAGCAATCTGCGCGTGCGTGGCGTCAAGTTCGCCGCGCTGGCCACGATCGTGCTTCTCTCCGGCTTTGGAATGCTGATGCTGTGGGCGCGGCTGCTGCATCTTACGCGCGAGCAGGCGGCTGGCCTGTTCACGGGCGCATCCACCAATACGCCGGCCCTCGGCGTCATCTTGCAGATCGCGCATAGCAACTTGCCGGCGGAAACCTACAGCATCGCTTATCCCTTCGGCGTCGTGGGCATTTTCATCTGCTTCCACTTCGCTAAAGTTTTTATCCACCCCAAGCTGGCGCCGGCCGCGCACAAGCGGCTGACCATCGAGCGCAACTTCCGCATAGAAAACCCCGTCGTCGCGGGAAAAACCGTTGGCGAGTTCTACGACGAAAACAGTGAATTAGGGCTGCGCATCAGCCGCATTCAGCACGAAGGCAAGGTAGCGGTGGCTTCTTTTGACGCCAAGTTCGCGCTCAACGATCAGGTTGTAGCCGTGGGCAGCGCGGAATCGCTTGAAGCGGCCGAAGAACTGCTCGGTCCGCCGCTGCTTTCGCACCTGGAGATCGACCGGCGCGAAATCGACTACCGCCGCATCATCGTCTCCAACAAAAAAGTCGTGGGCCTTACATTGAAAGGTCTGTTGCTCGCCATGCCGATTCCATGCAGCATTACGCGGCTTCGCCGCGGCGACGTGGACATCGTTCCCACGCTCGACACCAACATCAACTACGGCGACCGGCTGCGCGTGGTGGCGCGCCGCGAGTCGCTGCGCGAGGCCTCGGCCTTCCTCGGCGATTCGATCCGCGGCACTGCCGAGATGAACTTCGCCAGCGTCGGCATCGGGTTAGTTCTCGGCGCGCTGGTCGGCATGATTCCCATTCCCATCCCTTACTTCGGCGTTATGAAGCTCGGCTTCGGCGGCGGCCCGCTCGTGGTCGCGCTCATTCTCGGCTACCTGGAACACACCGGCCCCTTCACCTGGATGATTCCCACCAGCGCCGGTCTTACGCTGCGCCAGCTTGGCCTGCTGCTCTTCATGGGCGTCGTCGGGTTGAATTCAGGATCGGGTTTTGTCACAACTTTTCTTAAAAACGGTCCCGCATTTTTGCTTGCCGGCGCTTGCATTACGCTGTCGATATCGATTCCCGCGCTGTTTATCGGTTACAAACTCTTCCACATTCCCTTCGACGAGTTGTTGGGCGCGGTCTCGGGCATTCACACCGAATCGGCCGCCGTGGGTTTCGCCTCGCGCCTGATCGCTTCGGATACGCCCGAGGTCAGCTACTCGAGCGTCTACCCAATCGCGCTGATCCTCAAAGTCATTCTGGCCCAGGTCATCCTGCGCATTGTGTAGTCTTCGCTCTCGCGCCAATCCGGTGCGAGAGCGGTAGCATAAATATTGAGAACCGCAAGCGATCGCGGCCACAAAAAAACTATGCTTCGAATTGGATACCCCGCATCTATTCCCGCTGATTTTTTACGCGACTTTCCCGAGGGCGTCGAGTTCGTTCCCGTCTCGGAAGAGATGGAACACGTCGCTGAGATCGACGTCTGGCTTCCCGATCCTTACGTTCCGCAATCGTTGCGCACCTGGCCGCATCTGCACGGCGTCAAGCTGGTGCTGGCGCTGATGGCGGGTACCGAGTGGATTCCAGCTATCGTCGGTCCGCACGTAACCATCTGCAATGCGCGCGGCGCGCACAACATCTCCACGGCCGAGTGGACGCTCGCCGCCATTCTCGCCTCGCTCAAATATTTTCCTCAATATTTAGCAATTCAAAAATCGGGCGAGTGGAAGCGCCGCTCGGAAATTCCCGCGCACTACGCCAAAATCGCAGGCGACGCGCGGCCGCTTTATCCTCCCGTTTTGCAGGAGGAGCTGACAGGAAAAACCGTGCTGATGGTGGGCTACGGCGCGATCGGCCAGCAGATTGAACGATTGCTCGCGCCCTTTGATGTGGAACTGCTGCGCGTGACGCGTCACGCCAGCGTCGCGCCTGAAATTCACGCTGTCGGCGAACTCGATCAACTGCTGCCGCGCGCCGAAATCGTGATTTTGATTTTGCCGTGCAATGACGAATCGAAGGGGCTGATCGGCCGCCGGCAGTTGGCGCTGCTGCGTCAGGGCGCGCTTGTGGTCAATGCCGCGCGCGGGCCGATTGTCGATACCGATGCGCTGGTTGAAGCTCTGAACGCGGGCCGCATTCGCGCCGCGCTCGATGTGACCGAGCCCGAGCCGCTGCCCAAGGGCCATCCGCTGTGGAAGTGCCCCAATCTGCTGCTTACGCCGCACGTGGCCGGCTCGACGCCGCAATTTTCTCCGCGCGCCCTGCGCATCGCGACCGACGAACTGCGCCGCTACATGAATGGCGAGCCGCTGCACAACGTGGTGCAAGCCGCGATCTAAGCCTTGGCCGCGCGGCCCCAGTTGCGCAACCCAAGAACCGCCAGCCCCACCAGCGCCGCATAAAGCGCGGCAGTGAGAAAGAGGCTCTTGTAGATGTACTCGCCGATGTAGATCGTGTCCAGCGCGATCCAAAGCCACCAGTTAGCGATATGTCGCCGCGTTTGCCACCAACTGGCGATAAGCGAATAGCTGGCCAACGCTGCGTCCAAATGCGGCAGCGAAGCGCCGGCGCGCGCCATTGCCCAACCCAGCAACACCGCGCCCACGGCGCCCGCCGCCAGGCCAGCGATCCAGCCGCGCGTTGGCAGTGCGACAATGCGCACCTCGCCTTCGGCCTTGGCGTCGCGCCACCAGTGCAGCCAGCCGTAGATGGTGACGGCGATAAAAACAATCTGCAGCAAAGCGCCGGAGTAGAGTTTCGCCTGGAAGAAAACCGTAAGGTAGAGCGAGTTGGCCAGTAGCATGATCGGCCAGCAAAGCAGCTTGCGCTTGGTCGTCAGCCAAATGCTGAGCACTGTCGAGCAAACGCCGGCCGCTTCCAGTCCGTGCGTGGCGAGATAGTTGAGCGCTGCGTTCATTCCTTGCTCCCCTTAAATTGTACGTGCGCTCTGGCGCGACGGCTGAGCGCCGCAAGCAAGCCGCGGCCGGCCACACTGTGCTGCCATAGCGCGTGGCCGACTAGATAGTCGTCGTAGGCGAGCTTGGCTTTTTCTTCAGAATGCAGCGCGCCAAGAAAGTAATCGGCCTCCGTGAGCGCGAACTCGACGTGGCAAAGCGCGGCCATCGGAAGCAGCGCCTCGGCTTCTTCGGCAGAAAGCGGCCGCAGCGATTCGTAGCCATCGAGCAGCGCTTCAAGATGATCGAGGTGCACCGGCACATCGTCGGGATGCGCGGGATCGTTGACCAGCACCAGCCACTCGACGATGTTGCGCTCGATGGCGTGCGCAATGTCGTGCACGGCGTTGGTGCGGTCGGCGAGGCCGAAGTCGATGGCCGTTGTTGCACGCGCCTCCGAGCCCGCATCGCTCCAAAATAGATTTGAGGCATGCAGATCGTTGTGCGTCCACAGCGGAGCTAGGGTGGGCAAAAGCGGCAGAAGCCAGGCGTGAAAGGGCGCGAGAATTTCCAGCGCCCGCGCGGCGCAATCGCGCACGGCTTGGTGATTCGCCAACGCTGGTCGCACGGCCAGGTAACTTGCCAGCTCGGCGGCGGGATCGACGGCGGCGAAGATGGTGAAGCTGGCGACCAACGGTTGCGGCTTGCGCAGCGGTGCGGCAAAGCCTTGCGCGGCCAGGTGCAACTGCGCCAGCAGACGGCCGGCCGAATAGGCGTGCGCCGCGCTCTGGAAGGGCGTCCAGGAGATAGCCTCTTCGTAGAGATCAACGCCCGCCGGAGTTTCGTGAATTTCGTAAATCCATGCACCGCGCTCGATGGCGCTTTCACCCGCCTCCGAAACCATCACGCGCGGAACAGGCGCGCCGTGCTCGCGCAAATACGTCATGAAGCGGTGTTCTTCGCACAATCCTTCGCGGTCGCGCACCTCAAGCGACTGGCGCTTGACGAAGACGCGGCCGGCCGAAGTTTCAACAACGCCAGCGGCGGAAAACGGCCTCGGGCTGACAGTGAGAATGCGCACAGGCTCGCCCAGCGCGGGAAATTGCGCGAAGAGCGGGCGCAGTTCGTCGAGGGTGAGCGGCGGCCAGTCGGGCGCGACCAGCGAGCCGTCCATGCCATGCGCTTTTGCTGTTTCGGTTGTGGTCAACTTCCAAGCTCCTAGTTAAAACCGATAGTGCGCCGAAAGCCGCACCGTGGTCGGCGCGCCCAGGTGGATAAACGTGTCGCCGTAGTTAGCGCCGGTATCTTTCCAGTAGCGCTTATCGATAATGTTATCGGCATAGATGCGGAAGGTCACGCGCCCCTGCTCGCCGCCCGGCGTGTAGCGCGCGCCGAGGTTGAAGAGATTGTAGCCGCCGACGCCGACCGTATCGTCGCGCGTAGCCTCTTTCCGGTCCGTGTAGCTCCAGCCGGGCAGCAGGTGCAGGCCGCGCGCGCCGGGCAGCAGCAGATCGGCGGAAAGCGCGGTGTGCACGCGTGGCGCGTTGATGACCTGCTTGCCGTCGTAGGCCGGCGTCCCGGTGTTGTCCCCAGTTGCTTGAATCGCCGCCAGCGACGCGTTCAGCCGCAGCCAGCGGGCGGCCTTGCCCTCCGCGCTCAACTCCACGCCGTCGTGCGTTTCGTGCCCTGAAGCCTCAAAGCACAGATCGCCCGGCGCGCTGAACTCGCTGGCCGTGCAGACTGCATCGGGAGCCTGAATCACCTTGGGATAAAAGAAGGGCGCGCGCATGCGAAAGAGCGCGGCCGAAATCAAAATGCCCTGCTCCAACTGATATTTCGCGCCCACCTCGGCCTGCCGCGTATAAAACGGCGCCAAATATTGCTCGTCGTTATCGACCCACCAAGGCGCCTGCTGCCCCAGCGAAAGCAGCACGCCGTAGTTACCGTAGAGCGTGAGATTTTCGATCGGCGTATAAGTGGCGGCGAATTGCGGCAACCAGACCGGCTTGTCGCTGTTGAGCAAGGCCGAGTAGTTGTGATCGCGCAGCGAGTCGTAGCGGCCGCCGGCAGTCAACTGCACATGGCCGGGCAGCGAGATGCGGTCCTGCAAGATGAGCGCGGCCTGGTGGTTGTCTTCCTTGAGCTCACGCGGTTTAGCGAAGACGCGCGGGCTCTCCATATCGACCGGCTGAATCGGTTGGTAGATATTCTCCGAGCCGATCCATTCGTTGACTGATTTCTTCGGCATCTGCACGCTGCGCAAAAAGATTTCGCCGCCTGCTGCCAGTTCGTGGGTAATAGCGCCGGTTTTCGCGCGACCGGCGACGATCGCCTCGGCCTGGGCGTCGATGCGCAGTTCGCCGGGATTGCGATAGTCATAGATGTCGTAGGTGCCATCGGGCGCGAAAAAGTAGTCGGGATTGGCGACGCTGTTGCCGTAGGGATAGATGGTGTTGTCGTCGATCAGCGAATGGCTGTAGCTGGCGGCGGCAAAAGTTTTCCACGCGTGCGGCAGGTCGTAGTCCAGCCGCGAACCGGCATTGAAGGCATCGAAAATGTTCGGCTTTGCCCACGACTGCCAACCCAACATCGTTGAGGGCGACAGACGGTTAATCTCCGGCACCACGGTTCCGCCCAGCAGTTGATAGCCGCACTCCGAGCGCTCGCGCTTGTGCTGGTACTCGAAATCGTTTTTCCAAATCGCGCGCGGAGAAATTTTCCAATCGGCGGCACCGGCGCCCACGGCGCGCCAGCCTTCGGCGCCCTTCACGTAGCTTTCGATGTGCTCGCCAGCCAGATTCAGCCGCGCGCCAACCTGCTTGGCGCTGCCGAAAAAGCGGCCCAAATCGACTGCGCCGTAGGCCGCACCGCGATGGTCGGTAGCCACGTCGGCGGCCTCGACGAGCGCCGGCCGCTTGGTCACGTAGTTAATCAGTCCGCCGGCCGCGGCCACGCCGCTTTCCACGCCGGCCAGTCCTTTAAGGAACTCGACGCGCTCTTTATTTTCAAGCGGCACATCCTGCTCGCCGGCAATGGTCAAACCGTTGATCTCAAGGCCCGAGGCCAGATCGATGGAAAACTCGCGAATCTGAAAAACGCCGTAGTAGCCCACGGGCGCATAATCTTCGCCGACCGAAGCGTCGTTTTTCACCACTTCAGAAAGTAGCCGCGCCTGCTGATCGTTAAGCAGATCGCGCGTCACGGCGGAAACCGAGAGCGGAGCGCTTTTCACCGGCGTGCCGCTGAGCGTTCCTACGACGATTGATTCGGGCAGATAGTCGTCGGCGACTTCGCCGTGCACAACGACCGTAGTCGTAACGGGCGCTGGTTTATGCGTATCCTGAACGGTTTTCTGCGCATCCGGTGCGGATGATTGCGGTGCGGTTTGCGCGCCAGAAAATTTCGCCAAGCTGCAAGTTAAAACAACGGCAACGACGAGCAAGCCGCGAACGCGAGCCAGGGAAGAAAAGATGAAATGATTGGCAGCGGCTGAATGCATAGATTCTCCTTGCTTCAATTGGTCTTGAAACAAAGGAGCTCTCGCTGCAATGGAAGGGAAAACTACTCGAAAAGAAAACTTCCCACGCCGGTATTATCCGGATCGGGTTCGAGGGTATTTCTCAGCCCCGCCTGCGCGGAGCACCCCTGTTTCAATAATTCGATTGAAACACTTCTTGTCGCTATTGGCAAATTCAAGCGCTGCACAGGCCGCGCGTTTGGGGCGCGGCCCGCTTATCGCTATCGCTTCGCGGCCAGCGTAGAAATCTTGGCGCCGGAAAGCACCTTCAGCATCGCCTCCTGCGCTTTAACCCAAACCGGATGCGCCGTACAGCGCGTCTTGCGCGGGCAAGAGCGACCAGAGAAGAGACAGATATTGAGGAGGATTTCACCGTCGATCGCTTCGACAACCTCGCGCATCGTGGCCTTGCCGCCGCGCGGCGTCAACCTAAATCCGCCCGCTTGTCCGCGGCGCGAGACGATCAGTCCGGCGCGCGTCAGCGTTTGCAGCACCTTCGACAAAAAGCTTTCCGGCGCGCCCGTGGCCCGTGCCAGTTCGGGCAGCGAGATACGTTCTTCTGTTTTTGAAGCTGCAAGTTGAGTCATGACGCGAATGGCGTAATCGGCGGCGCGCGTCAGTTGCATTGAGGAATTGAGTTTCTTCATGGTTGCCGTCCTTGGCTACCTGTTGGAGTGCGCCTCGAACGGGGAAACCCAAGCGCTCCGGGGGCCCAGTCGTAAATGTGCGCCTGGATATAGGATACAGGCGAGGTGGGAAAGCGGCACAGCCCGCGCTGTCACAATCGCGCGTGCGCTCCGTCACAGACCCCGCCTTTCGAGGAATTTAGTTTGCTATTTTAAATCTAATTGGAGAAAATAGGTCCGAAATATTTCCGGGCGGCTGGCCGTATCACTACTCGGAGGCTGGCAAGATTAGACGAATGTTTTTTGCGCGAGTTGGGTCGTGAAAGGAAGCGCTATGAATCTGTATCCCGCGGTGGACCCCATTCCTTTGCCAGCGCCGGTGTGGCTGCTGAAGCTGCTGCACGTGGTGACGCTGGCACTGCACTTCGTGGCCGTTGAAATGCTGCTGGGCGGGCTATTGCTGGCGATTCTGCTCAGCCTCTTCCGCAACTCGCCCAACGCGCGCACCACGGCCCGGGCAGTGGCCCGCCGGCTGACCATCGTGATGACGTACGTCATCAACCTCGCCGTGCCGCCGCTACTGTTCTCGCAAGTGCTCTACGGCCGCGCGCTCTACACATCGAGCGTGCTCATCGGCCTCTACTGGATCGCCATCGTTCCCGCGCTGATGCTCGTCTACTGGTTGCTCTACCGCTTTACGGCGCGGCTCGAAGCCGGCAAATCGGCCTGGTGGGTGGGACTCATCGCCTGGCTGGTGGCCGGCGGCGTGGCGCGAACGCTCACGACTAACATGACTCTGATGCTGCGCCCCGAGGCCTGGCGCGCAATGTATTCGGCCTCGGCAATAGGCGTTTTTCTGCCCACCGGCGACCCGACACTTACGCCCCGCTGGCTGCTGATGATGGCCGGCGGCCTGTTCATCGCCGGGCTGTGGCTTCTCTATCTCGCCGGCCGCAGCACCTTTACCGCCGAAGAAAAGAAATTCGTCGCCGGTCTTGGTGGCAAGATTGTTGCTGTTTGCGGGCTGATCTATCTGGCTGCCGGATGGTGGGCGGCCAGCGTGCAACCCGAGGCCGTAAAAGCCGGACTGGCCGGCAACAGCCCTTACCCCGCCTACAAATTTGCCGGGGTGGCCGGCTACGCGTGGCTGGCGCTGGTGGTTGTAGCCGTACTCGTTGGCCTGATCGCCGGCTTCGGCAAAATCGCCGCCGGCTGGCTCGGCTGGGTGGGCGTTCTGATCGCGGTGCTGGTCGAACTCACGCTCGTGGTCTATCGCGACGGCGTGCGTGACCTTACGCTGCTAAGCAAAGGCTACGACGTTTGGGCGCGCGCCGTTACAACCAACTGGGGCGTGGTGGCGCTCTTTCTCGTTCTGTTTGTCGCCGGACTGGGCACGATCGGCTGGCTGGTGTCGGTAGCGGCGCGCGCCGCTAAAACCATGGAGGGCGCGGCCTAGCCCGCGAGGAGAATGCCATGAGCGAAACTCCTATTTCCGAACACATTGTTGCCGAACCATCGCCGCAAGGCGACGCCAAAACTCGCCGCGCGTTTATCGCGGCCGCAGGAGCCGCTGGCCTCTGTTACGTTGCCGCGCTTGGCTACCCCATTTACCGCTATTTGGACTCGCCCAACGAAATGGCGCTGGGCGCGGCCGCCGTCACTGAAGTCACACTCAAAGACGCGCAAAAACTGGCCGCCGGCTCGGCCTTGATCTTCAAGTTCGGCTCCGCGCCGGCCCTGCTCATTCACCACCTCGACGGCCGCTGGATCGCGATGACCGCCGTCTGCACGCATCTGGGCTGCACCGTGCAGTACGAACCGGAGGCCGACCGCATTCACTGCGCCTGCCACGGCGGCNNCCGGCGCCAACGTCAGCGGCCCGCCGCCCAAGCCGCTCAAGCTCTACAAGGTCGCCGTCAATAACACAGGGGTCGAGGTCTCGCGAGCATAATTGGAACGGAACGCAAAGCCTTCCAATTTCGCGATAGCAAGGAGCAAATTTCAATGGGGATCCTCGATCTTTTCAGCTTGAAAGGAAAAAACGCTTTGGTGACCGGTTCCAGCCGCGGGCTGGGCGCCGGAATGGCGATCGCCTTTGCCCAGGCGGGCGCCAATGTTACGCTACACGGCCACGGCAAGGTGCTGGACTCGACAATCGAGGAGATGAAAAAGACCGGGGCCAAGTTCATTTGCCGCTCGGGCGACGTAGGCGACAAAGCGATCTGCCAAATGCTGGTCGACGACACCGTTAAGGAGTTCGGCTCGATCGACATTCTGGTCAACAACGCCGGCACGATTTTGCGCGCGCCGGCCGCCGAACACAGCGAAGAGTTTTGGAACACCGTCATCAACACCAACCTGAACGCCGTCTGGCACCTCAGCCAATACGCCGGCCGCCTGATGCTGGCGCAGGGCCACGGCAAAATCATCAACACCGCCTCGCTGCTCTCGTTTCAAGGCGGCATTCTGGTTCCCAGCTACGCCGCGTCGAAGGGCGGCGTGGCGCAACTGACCAAAGCTCTGGCCAATGAGTGGGCGAGCAAAGGCATCAACGTGAATGCCATTGCTCCCGGCTACATGGCCACCGATAACACCAAGGCGCTACGCGCCGATCCCGTTCGCTCCAAAGCCATCTTGGAACGCATTCCCGCAGAACGTTGGGGATTGCCAACCGATGTGGCCGGCGCCGCGGTCTTTCTGGCATCCGAGGCCGGCAATTACGTGCAAGGGCACGTGCTGGTCGTCGATGGCGGCTGGCTCTGCCGCTGATCGAAACCAGGGGACGAGGCGCGCGAGCGTACGGACGGAATAAAAAGGACCGCACGCATGACGACGAAAAAGATCGCGAGCACTGTTTACGATTGGGCCGATGAGCGGCTGGGTCTTACAGACCTGGCCGCCTTCGCGCGCCACAAAACCGTTCCCGTTCACGCCCAGTCTTGCTGGTACTACTGGGGCGGCATCACGCTTTTTCTTTTTCTCGTGCAGTGCTTCACCGGCGTGCTGTTGCTGGTCTACTACCGGCCCGGCGCCGAGGCCTACGAGTCGGTTCATCAAATCACCTTCACCATGCACTTCGGCTGGCTCATCCGCTCGATCCACTCCTGGTCGGCCAACCTGATGATCTTCTCGATCCTGGTGCACATGTTCTCGGTCTTCTTCATGAAGGCCTACCGCAAGCCGCGCGAATTCGGCTGGTTCAGCGGACTGGGCTTGTTGGCGCTGGCCTCCGTCTTTGGATTTTCCGGCTACCTGCTGCCGATGGACGAGCTGAGCTACTTCGCCACCAAGGTCGGCTTGCAAATTCCCGCGACCATTCCCTGGATCGGCCCGGTGATGGCCAGCATGCTGCGCGGCGGCCCTGACGTAAGCGAGTTCACCGTGCAGCGCTTCTTCGCGCTCCACGTCGTGGTGTTGCCTGCCCTCTTCATTCCGCTGCTTTGCTTCCATCTGTGGCTGGTGCAGCGCCACGGCAACGCCATGCCGGAAAGCGAAGAGAACAAGCCCGCGGCCGAGCGCAAATCCGAGCCCTTCGTGCCGGTTTTTCTGCGCAAAGATCTGGCCATGTGGCTCATCGCGCTCAACGTCCTTGCCCTGCTGGCATCGGTCTTTCCCTGGGCGCTGGGCAAGCAGCTTGATCCGCTGGCGCCTGCTCCGGCCGGCATTCATCCCGAGTGGTACTTCATGAGTCCCTTTGAGTTGCTTAAGATGATCGGCGCCATTCTGCCCGGCGAGGCCGGAGAAATCGCCGGCATTCTGCTCTTCACGCTCGCCATTGTTCTCTGGCTGCTGATTCCCTTCTACGACCCGACGAAAGAATCGGGCCGGCGGGCGCGCGTGGCGCACTACTTTGGATTGCTGATGATCTTCGGCCTGGCGGCGACAACCGTCATCGGGTACTGGACGTTGCGGTGAAGCAGTGGACAGTGAGCAGTGGACAGTGGACAGAACTAGACGCGAAGGTGAAGGAGGCAGGATGAAGAGTGCAGGCGTGCAATCCTTTCGCGATCTTCAGGTCTGGCAACGCTCCATGGAATTAACGGTAGCGATATATCGGTTAACGCAAACTTTTCCACGGGAGGAAATATATGGCCTTGTCAGCCAGCTTCGACGTGCGGCCGTCTCGATCCCCAGCAACATTGCGGAGGGACAGGGACGTTCGAATACGGGCGAATTCAGGCAATTTCTTAGCATCGCGCGCGGGTCGAATTGCGAACTGCAAACGCAATTGGAGATTGCCCGCAGATTGAAGTTTGGAAAAGCAGAATCCCTCGATCAGGCCGAGGGACTTTCGCATGAGATTGGCAAAATGCTTTTTACCATGCTGAACACGTTACGGACAAAGGCCGGCTGACCGCCAACCCTGTTCACTGTTCACTGCTCACTGNNCACTGCTCACTGTTCACTGCTTTGGAGAAGCTATGAATTATCCATTCTGGGACATCCCAATTCTCGGCTCGGGCTGGGTGATCGGCATCATCGCCATCTTCCACGTCATGATCTCGCAGTTCGCCGTTGGCGGCGGACTTTACCTGCCGCTGGCCGAGCGCAAGGCTCTGCGCATGCCCGAGGGCAAGCTCCGCACCGAATGGCTCGCCGCGCTGGCCGGCTACTCGAAGTTTTTCCTCGTGCTGACCGGCGTCTTCGGCACCATCTCGGGCGTCGGCATCTGGTTCGCCATCGGCCTCACGCATCCCGAAGGCACCAGCACGCTGATTCATAACTTCGTCTTCGGCTGGGCCATGGAGTGGGTCTTTTTCCTCGTCGAGCTGACTACCATCGCGGTCTATTACACCACCTGGGGCAAGATCGACCCCAAGTTGCACCTCAAAGTCGGCTGGGTTTATGCCGGCGCCTCCGCCTTTACGCTCATCATCATCAACGGCATTCTTACCTTTATGCTCACGCCGGGCGACACCTGGCTGGCCGTCGCAGGAACAGGTCACGAGGCGAGCAAATTCTGGTACGCCTTCTTCAATCCCACCTACTGGCCGAGTCTCTTCCTGCGCACCTGCGTCTGCTGCGCGCTGGCCGGCATCTGGGCGCTCATCACCGCCAGCCGCATCGACGGCGACAAGCAGCCGGAGCTCAAGACCAGTCTCGTCAAGTGGAGCGTGAAATGGCTTGTGCCTTCATTCGTTGCCACGCCCTTCATCCTCATCTGGTATCTATGGATGGTTCCCGCAGCGCAGCGCGCGCTGCTCACCCTGGGCATTGGCACCATCGGCTCCGGAACTTTCTCTGTAGTCACGCGCATCGCCCTGCTCATCATCATCACATCGGCCACCATCGTCGGCGTCGCCTACTTCCTCGCCTATCGCAATCCGCGAGACTTCAATCTCTCGCACGCTATTGCCCTGCTGCTGCTGGCGCTCATGGCCACCGGCGCGGGCGAATATTCCCGCGAGATGCTGCGCAAGCCTTACGTCATCGGCCGCTGGATGTTCTCGAACGGCGTCCGCGTTCCATACGTCAACCGCATCAATCAGGAAGGCTATTTGGCTCATTCCATGTGGGTCTGGAGCAACCCTCCCGGCGCTGAGGATCGACTGGTATCACTAACGCCGGGCTGGGTCGATCCTTATTACAGTTACTCTCGCGGCGAAGCCATCTTCCGCGGCGAGTGCGGCTCCTGCCACACGCTCAACGGCTACCGGCCTCTCGCAAAACTCCTCGCCGGACGCGACCAAGCCAACATTCGCAGCTTCATCACCATGCTCCACGACTACAAGCCCGACTCGCCCTACCGCCGCTTCATGCCGCCCATGACAGGCACCAAACAGGACATCGACGACCTGACCAACTTCCTCAACGTCCAGGTCAACCCGCCGGCTCCCGCAACACAGAAGCCCGTCCAGACAGCGCAGAAATAGCCTTTTTCGCTAGCCCGTTGTTAAGACAAAAGTCCCGTGGCCCATCCTTGCGACTTTTTTCTGTTACAAGGGTGGGAAGCCATAAAGTAAAAATGTTTCACGCCTGCATCACCGGCAATCGCACAATAGCTCGCGCCCCTTCACCATCGTCGCGATTGACGAGGCGAATTTCGCCGCCGTGCGCGTGGGCAATCTGTTGTGCGAGCGCCAGCCCAACGCCGCTGCCCGCCGGTTTGGTGGTATAAAACGGAACAAACAGATTCTCGGCGTTGGCGATGCCCAGGCCGCGGTCCTCGATAATAACTGTCGCGAACTCGCCCCCAAGCAGCCAACTCGCACGCACCGGCTGCGCTCCATTGGCCAACGACGCATCCACAGCGTTGGCCAGCAGGTTGATGAACATCTGCTCCAACTGGTCTGGGTCCGCGTACAAAACAACCAACGGCCCGGGATCGAGCTGCACTGCCAATCGCTGCTCAAGCAGCACCACGCGCTCCATCAGAGCCGCCAGCGGCACCGGCTTCAGGTGCGGCGGGGGCAACTGTGCAAGCTTCCGATACGACTGCACAAAACGATGCAACGCATCCGCGCGGCTCTCGATCACGCCCAAGCCGCGGCGAAAATCGCGCGCGGTAGCATCGTCTCCGCCCATCGCGTATGCCCGCGCCAGCAGACTGCCGGCGATGGATTTGATGGGCGCCAGCGAGTTGGAAAGCTCGTGGCCGAGAACGCGAATCAGCCGCTTCCACGCCATCTGTTCTTCTTCCTGAAGCGGCAAGCTCACATCGGCCAGAAGCAGCATCGTGTGGGGCGCGCCATCCTGGCGAAAGGCGGCCTTCCGCAGTAGCCAGCGCGAGGTCTTCGCGCCAAAAGAGTGTATCGTCTGGTCCGACGAGGCGAGTAGGCCTTCTAGATTCAGCTCCCGCGCGCTGCGACCAAAGCATCGGGCATGAGGCATTTCCAGCAACCGTGCGCCGGCGTCGTTGACCAACTGCAGCCGATTATCGCGGTCAAATGCAAACAAAGGCGTGTGCATCACTTCAAGAATGCGCGCCAGCAGAGCCGTAGCTTCCAGCGACCGGACCCTCTGCTTTTGTAGCAGGTCGGCAAGCGCGTTTACCTCCCAGGCCAGTTCACTGAGCGCATCCTGATTCCCACTTTCGCTCGAGCGCGCCCCGCGTGCGCGAAATGAATAATCGCCCTCGCGCAGCGACGACACTACATTGGAGAGCGTCTGCAGGGGGCGGATAATGCTGTCAATCAGCGCAGCGGCCACCAGAGCGAGGTAAAGCAGCAGACAAGCAATGAGAAGCAAAGCAGGCGCGAGAGATATCTGTTGCTGATAAAAAAGAAAGCCGGTGAACGCCAACGCAGGCAGCGCCAGCAAGAAACAGAACATCCACGCCCGGCGGACGGCCGAGCGGCGGCGACGGCGAACACCTTTCTCATAGGCCATATTTTTCGATGCGGCGATAGAGCGCGGAGCGGCTCAGTCCAAGAGACTCCGCGGCCTGCGAGA
>PMHC01000040.1:195-5115 GCA_003156495.1 Acidobacteriaceae bacterium | reverse complement strand
TCGGCGGCGGCGGCGTACTCGTCGTACATTTTGGCCGGCTCCAGCGGATCGGTGCCGAAGAGCGCATGCGCGATGGCGTTCTTTTCCGCGCAGGCCGCCTCGATGTGCGTTTTGAGCAGCCTGGTGTTCATCAAATCGACAACGCGCAGCCCGCTGCGGGCCATCTTGTCTTCGTACGCCGGCCCGATGCCCTTGCTGGTGGTGCCGATCTTCTGCCGGCCGGGTGCGCACTCCGAGGCCAGCTCGATCATGCGATGGTAGGGCAGAATGACCTGCGCGCGGTTGGAGATAAAGAGCTGCTCGTCAACCTTGACGCCCAAATCGCGCAACCGGCCGATCTCATTGAGCAGCGCCATCGGGTCAAGCACCACGCCGTTGCCGATTACGCCCTTGCGCCCCGGCCGCAGTACGCCGCAGGGAACCAGTTGCAGCACGAACTTGTGTTCGCCAATGACAACCGTGTGCCCGGCGTTGTGTCCGCCAGCGTACCGCGCCACGGCCGAAAACCGCTCGCTCAGCACGTCTACGATTTTGCCTTTGCCTTCGTCGCCCCACTGAGCGCCGAGCACCACCGCCGTCTTTGCCCGCATAACCTTCCGTTTCCGCAAAATAACCTGCCGCAGCCGTCCGTTAGGAGCCGTTGCGCGCAGGCTTATCGCTTCGCCGCGGCTCAAATCGCCGCAGTCATTTTTATTCTAAATCGTGCGCTCTTTCGGAACCCAGCCCGCGTCCCATGCACATTCAGTTGCCGTCCCCGGTATACGATAGGATGCGAATTAAAGCCATGGACATTTATTGCGCTCTAGCCAGTCGCTGCCTTCGCCGCGCGCTTGCGTTGGCCGGCCTTCGGCGAACCGAGCAATCGATCAAATGAAGTAAAGGAGAAACACCATGCGCACTTTATCGATAAAGAGTTTTAAGCCTGCGTCGGAATCACGCGGCAGATTCTTCCCGGTTGCCGTTTCGCTGCTGGCCTTCGCGCTGCCCGTTTTCGGCCAGAACGCTCAGCCCACACCAGCGCCGGTCAAGCCACAGACTTTTGCCTACGATGCTATCGCTATCAAACCGCATAAAGCCAGCCTCGATAACCATATGTCAGCGCATTCGGGGCCGGATGGCTTTTCCGCCTCGGGTATAACAATTCCGGTTCTTCTGCAAAACACCTTCGGGCTGAAAACCCGCGATCAGATGATCGGCCTGCCCTCCTGGGCATCGAGCGACAGCTTCGATATCCAGGCCAAGATGGACGAGGCGACCGCTGACGCATTGCAAAAACTGCCCAAAGAAGAGCGCCGCAACGCGCAGCAGCAGATGATGCAGACTCTTTTCGCCGACCGCTTCGGGCTCAAGGTACACCACGAGAGCCGTGCGCTGCCTGTCTACAATCTTGTGGTCGCCAAAGGTGGGCCGAAGATGAAGGTTTCGCCTACAAACGAGGGCTCCAGATCGGGGATGAGCAACATCAACTTTACCGCCCAGGGATTAACGATGGAGGGGATTGTCTTTGGCCTGTCGAACATCGTTGGCCGCCAGGTCATCGATAAAACCGGGCTTACCGGCAACTATGATTTCAAACTCACCTGGACGCCGGACGAGATGAGCGCGACGCCCGATTCTTCTGCCTCGGGCGACTCTGGCCCATCGATCTTTGCCGCTATCGAGGATCAGCTCGGCCTCAAGCTAGTTTCGGCTAAAGGGCCGGTGGAGGTGATCGTCGTCGATCACATCGAAAAGCCTTCGGCGAATTGAGCGCGCAGACCGCGTAAATCCGTACCGCCATGGGTGCTCCACGTCTTGCTTCTTAAACGTGGAAACTCCTACAGCAAAGGAACAAAATCATGCGGTTACCGTACTAACGAATAGCCTGTTGCCGCAGGCGCAATTGAGAAAGGTTTGGTTCGATGACCGAGTGTGTTTCTTTTTGGTGGAAGGCTTATTCCGCGCGGCGCTTTGCCGGTTTTATCGTTCTTGCATTTTTCGCATGGAATGGATTACCGACGGTTCTTATTGCGCAATCTTCGCAAAATCAGGCGGAGTTGGCGCAACGTCCGTCTGTCCCCGACTGGCAAACCGCCGCCGGCGGCAAGATGGAGTTTGACGTGGCATCCGTGCGGCCTAGCGTAGCCGATGCGAGGATAAAAGGAAATGAGTATCTGACGCCCTACGATGGTGGAAGTCTTTCGGGCGCAGGGCTCTTTTCGGCCAATGCTCCGCTGGCTTCATACATCGTTTTCGCGTACAAGATCCTCGATCTGAGCCTAATGAAGTCAATCTTCGAGCGCTTTCCCGAAATCTACGACATCGAGGCGCGCGCGGAAGGGAACCCAACTAAAGACCAGTTGCGGCTGATGATGCAGTCGCTTCTCGAAGATCGCTTCAAGCTGAAGTACCATCGCGAAATTCAGCAGGGTTCTGTTTATGCACTGACCTTCGACAAACCGGGTAAGCTGGGTTCTCAATTGCGACGGCATCCCGAGAATTCGCCCTGTCTAGAAAAAACGGATAAAGCCAATCCACCCTCCGATGGTTCCGCGCCGCCTCCGTATTGCGGATTCGATGCGTGGCGCGTAAAGGGCAATCTCCACATGCGGATGATCGACGTGTCTATGGATCAGATTGCAAGCTTCTTGGGGGGAATGGCCGGCAGCATCGGAGGAAGGACGGATCGCCCGGTCATAGACGAAACCGGGCTTGCCGGAAAATTTGACATAGACATAGAGTTCAAGAAAGATGAGGGCGACCTCAATATCGATTCCGACGCATCGGGACCGACGTTTACCGCGGCGCTGAAAGAACAGCTCGGACTCAAACTAGTCGCGGCTAAAGGGACGAAAGATGCTTTCGTTGTCGATCACATCGAGCGGCCTTCGGCGAATTGACGTATATCGATTCGTACATTTTGCGGGGAGGAAGAGTTCGATGGCGGTATGTCGATTTTTGTCGCGCGGGGAGCTGGCCGGGCGATTTTTGCTTTGCTGTGCAATGTTGGTTGTTACCAGCTTGACGGCACTCGCCCAAAACGCATTGCCGGCTGCTCGGCCATCGCAAAGCAAATCGCCAGCGTTTGAAGTTGCCACGATCAAACCGGTCAAGAATCCCGATCCCAATCGTGCGTACGACAGAACCGATGGCCGCCATTTTTCGGCTCATCACATGACATTGCGCGATCTCATCATGATGGCCTATCACGTCGATGCACGGCAGATTGCAGGCGGCCCGGCTTGGGTACCGAGCGATGAGTACGATCTTGAAGCCGTGGCCGGCGAAGAGAGCCGGCTGCCCGATCAAGCGCAGGAGATGCTCAAAAAACTTTTGGCGGAGCGTTTTCAACTCGCGTTTCATCGCGAGCAGAGGACGCTGCCAGCCTACGCCTTAACTATTGCGAAGGGCGGGCCAAAGCTGAAGGCAGCCGAAGCCGGCGCACGGTCCGGAGCTTCCTGCGAACATTTCGGCACGTGCAACTTTCGCAATGAGCCTCTGGAGCACTTCGCTAAATGGCTGGCCTATGCCGTACTCGACCGGCCCGTGATCGACAAGACCGGACTCGCGGGCAGCTTCGATTTCACTTTGCGCTGGACGCCCGATGAGTCGCAGTTCAGCACCTCGGGGCTGCGCGCCTCGCAGGCTGCCGGCGATGCGATCATGCCGCCGCTGTTTGTGGCGCTCAAGGAACAGCTTGGGCTTAAGTTGGAAGCGCAGAAGATTCCGGCTGAAGTTTTCGTCATCGACCACGTCGAGCGGCCTTTGGAGAACTGAGAAGCGATCAAATGAGGTAAAGGAGAAACGATATGCGAACTTTATCGATAAGGAGTTTTAAACTTTCGTCGGAATCACGCGGCAGATTCTTTACGGTTGCGGTTTCGCTGCTGGCCTTCGCGCTGCCCGCTTTTAGCCAGAGTGCTCAACCCGCGCCGGCGCCTGTCAAACCGCAAACTTTTGCCTTCGATGTTGTTTCGGTGAGGCCGAGCAAGCCGGGCTGCGCAGGCATGTCGATTGGAGCTTCGTTCGGCCGCTTCTCCGCGCGATGCACCACGCTTTGGGGGTTGCTTTACAACGCCTTCCCGGTCCGGCTTAGTAGTCCTTTTCCCGGGCTGCCGGGATGGGCGGACTCGGCGGCATTCGATGTGGAGGCCAAGATGGACGACGAAACGCTACAGGCGTTGCAGAAGCTGCCTGCAGAGCAGCAGGGAAAAATATCCCAGCAGATGCGCCAGGCGATTTTAGCCGACCGCTTTCAACTTCGTATCCATCATGAAACCCGCGAAGGGCAAATCTACAAGCTGATTCTCGCCAAGAGCGGTTTCAAACTTAAAGAAGCGCCCGCGAGTGATCGCGGAAGCGGCTCCTCCTGGGGGCGTGGCGAAATTAAGATCAACAACGGGCCGCTCTCCAGCTTGGCTTTTACCTTGGGCGACATTCTGGGCCATGACGTGATCGATCAAACCGGGCGTTCAGGCAACTACGATATCGCGCTGCATTGGACTCCGGACGAGGAGCAGGGAACATCCGATGCTGGCCCCACTCTTTTCACTGCCATCGAGGAGCAACTCGGCCTCAAGCTGGTTTCGGCTAAAGGCCCGGTGGATGTGATCGTCGTCGATCATGTGGAAAAGCCTTCGGCGAACTGAGGCGCGGCGTCTCCCGAAAAATTAGCATTTATTTTGTGCCTGCCTGTTATAGCGCCCTGCAAAGTTATCTGGCGTGGTGAATCAGAAGTTCGCGAGAAGAACAACCGCAGGTAGTTTGCCGCAAAAAATGCGGCAAACTACGCTCGGGATGATAAATGATTTTGATGTGAATTTTTGACTCACCACACTAGAGAAAAGCTCCTGATGATATAGAGGAAAAAGACTTCCCTCAGGGGCTAAAGAGGCTGCGGAAAAACATGGTTGAGGAAGATCGAAGGTTAGCAGGGCCTAA
>PMHC01000040.1:0-134 GCA_003156495.1 Acidobacteriaceae bacterium | reverse complement strand
ATGGGCTTCTTTACGGCACGACTAAAGTCGTGCCCTGTTACAAAACCGCTCGTTGAAAGACATTCTGCGAGTTTTTCCGCAGCCTGTAAAGCCCGCGATTGATGGGCGTTTTAGCGGCACGGCTAAAGCCGTGC
>PMHC01000277.1 GCA_003156495.1 Acidobacteriaceae bacterium | reverse complement strand
ATGCGCTTCCTTCGTCGTGGGCGATCAGAATCAGGCCCCAAGAAAACTCGTTTAGGTTGCCCCGCAAGTATTGTAAAAGCCAGGTACGGGGTGTTGCTACCGATGCCGGTCCGGGACCGGGGCATGGGCGGTCTCGACTACTGTGAACTGCCGCTGCTGCTTTTGCCGCTGCTGCCATGCGGAATGGCGGCGACGGCCGTGGGCTGGGCGTTGGAGATGTAAGGAGAGTTCTGCGAATTGACGAGCGTGCCGGCGGTGGGATTGAGCTCAAAGCCGGAGACAGTTCCGACGACCCCGTTGCCGAGATAGTTGGCGGTGAACAGGAAGTGGTTGGTCGATGGATCGATGCCGAGGGCGACGGGCTGCGTGCCGGTGGAGTAGGTACCGAGACTGGTGAGCGCTCCGTTGCTGGAGGAGTAGGCCGTAACCGTGCTGTCCAGGGAGTTGGCTACGTAGACAAACGGGTAGGCGGGATCGACGACGATGGCGGCGGGCCGATCTCCGGCGGGGAAGGGGCTGCCGGCGAGCGGGGTGAGGAGGCCGGAAGCGACCGAGTAGCCGAGGACGTTGCCGTTGGTGAAGTCGGTGACGTAAACATAGGTGCTGGAGGGATCGCTGGCGATGGCGGAGGGATAGTTTCCTGCGGGAAAGGGCGCGCCGCCGTTGAGGGGAGTGAGCGCGCCGCCCGAGCCGACCGAAAAGCCAAAGACATAGCCGACGTTGAGGGTTACGGAGGAGTCATAGGCGGTGATATAGATGTCGGCGCCCGATTTGAGGGCGTCGATGGCCGTGGGGACGATGACGTCGTTGGGCCTGGCGGGCAGGGACAAGGGCCAGTAGTTCAGGCTTCCGTTGGCGACGGGCGTTCCCAGCACGTCGCTGGGAGGAGTGCTGGAAGTGGGGGTAATGGGAAATACGGCCACGGAGCCGGAGCAGGGGGCGGCGGTGGAGCAGCTCGGCAGTGGCTGGTAGGTGTCCACGACGAAGAGGTTGGTTCCGTTGACGGCGACGGCGAGGGGGTAGATGCCCGGCGTATTAACGGTGTTCTGGGGATAGAGCTTGCCGTCGTTGCCGATGACGAACTGGACGATGGTGTTGTCGTCCTGATTGACGACATAGAGGTTGTTGTTGTCGGAGGGGACGGCTTCGGCCACGGGATCGCGTCCGCCGGAAGGAAAGGGCGAAGTGGAGATCTGGCGCATCTGGCCGGACTCGGAGTTGATCTCGAAGACGTCGATCTCACCGTAGTTGTTGGCTCCCGCGGCCTTGGAACTGGCTACAAAGACAAAATCCACGGTAAGGGTGCCACAGGCAGTGACCAGCGAAGCCACCAGGAGGCTGGCCGCGGAGACCAGCAGCAGCTGGCTCGATTTGTTGAACTTCATGCGCATCTTTCGTCAGGGGGTGAGAAGCTCAGGCCCCGAAAAAACCGTTTAGGAATCGAACCCCAGGGCGCGTGCGAGAAAACCGTGCCCGGTATTCGGCTGCGTTCTTGAAGAATCTACCGTAACCTGGGCCGTGAACCAGCCAACCGGCTGAAGCCCGGCCCAGAAGAAACTGCCGGCGGCGCGGCTTTAGCTGGTGCGCCCGTCTACCAGACACCATGTGGCCGGTCCCTGGATCGAAACGGCGCTGGTGACGCGCAAATTGTTGAGCACGCCGGAGTTGGGATCAACCACCCGGCCGGTGACGCTGGAATCGTTGAAGTCGGCCGAGTAAATGTACTGGTCGGAGGGATCCTCGAGGAGACACTGAGGACCGGCACCGGAGCCGAAGGGTTCACCGGCGATGAAACTGAGCTGGTGGGTGGTGGGGTCGATGACATAACCGGCGAGACCGCTCTGCGCATTGGTTCCCTGGGTGTTGTTCCCCTGGTTGGCTACATAGAGGAACTTGCCCTTGGATTCCACCAGCAGTTGGATCGGATTGGCGAGGGTGGGATCATCGGGAACGCTGCCGCCGGTCTGAGCCTGCAGGGCGCCACCGGAGCCGAGGGAGAAGGGCAAAATCTGGCTGGGCGAGGTTGTGGCGGTGCCGCTGACGGAGTAGGTGATCGGTTCGTTGTCGAGGACGTAGACGTACCCGCCGCCGTTGGCAATGGCCGTACCCTGCGCGATGCCGAGCGGCTGGGCGCTGTTCTGGTTGATGGTCAACTGGCCACTGGTGGAACTGTAGGTGTAGGGGAAGACCGAGGAGCCGCCGGTGTAGGGGTAACTGGTGGCTGGGGCCGTTCCGCTGAGAGTCAGGACGTATCCGGAGGACAGCGAGAAGTCGACGGGATTGGCGGGGACCGGGAAGTAGGGCAGGGCCGCGCCGTTGGCCGCCGTAAGCTGGGCGTTGACGATCAGAGAGAGCCGGCCGGTGGTCTGATTGACCAGGAAGGCCGTTATGTCGCCGCAGGTGGCGGCATTGGGACCCAGGGCCAGGGAGCAGTCGGAATTGTTCGGGGCGTCATGGTCGAGCACGTAGAGGTAGTTTCCGGAGCTGTCGCCGGTCATGCGGAAAGGATTGATGCCCTGGGTGTAAAAGGTCTCCTGGGCAGTGAGGATGCCGTTTCCGCCGACCGCGAACTCGGTGATGTTGGCGTTCTGGCACTCGGCGCTGCCTACGCCATAGCAACTGCCGTTGCCGGCGTTGTTCACGCCGCGATTGAGAACATAAAGGAAGCGGCTACCAAGAGTCAGGACGGCGCGGACCGGGTTGGCGCCGCCCGTAGAGACTGGCAGGCCGTCAATGGGGGCCAGCGTACCGACGTTGTGGTCGATCCGATAGCCGGAGATGATGCCGCTGTTCCCGGACGAGGCGGTGACGGTTCCCGTTACATACAAGAAGCCAACCGTATAACTCTCAACGCAAGACGTCATGCCAAATACGATGGCCGCCGAAAGAGCGCCAATCGCAAGCGCCTTGCCGAATTTCTTGAACTTCATGCGATTCCTTCATCCTGGTCAGGCGTTGTGCCGCCAAGTTTGGTCGTTTCCGAGCAGTGCTCTGGTTGGGACTACAATCCCTGATGCATTGTAAAAGGCAAGGGCAGGTTGTGCCTAGCCGCAAACGCGAACTAAGAGAAACCTGTCTTTTCAGGATAGCGCCCGCCCCCCCCGGCTTCTAGGCGCTATCACGATATAGACGTTTGCCGCGTAGTTTTGGTCAGCGTTTCAGGCGCGTTTTTGCCTGAAATACCACGCTTCCGCAGGTTACCAGACGCGGCAGGATTTTGCCGGCGCCAAGGGCTGGCCCTGCTTGCAGGCGAAGGCTTTGGCGAAAGCGTCGAAGTTTTGCACCGTGCCGTTGACGCGCCAGCGCCCCGACGAGTGGGGATCGATCAGCGCCGACTGCCGCGCCGCCTGATCGGTGCGGTTTTCGCACCAGACCTGCGCAAAGCCGATAAAGTAGCGCTGCGCCTCGGTAAAGCCGCCGACCTTGTCGTTGAGGCTCTTGTGCTCGGCGGCCAGCGCCTCTTCCAGTGCCGTATAGGCGATGCGCAATCCACCGTTGTCGGCCGTGTTTTCGCCCAGTGTCAGCCGGCCATTCAAAAAGACCGCCTTGTTCTCGCCTTCGGCCGGAGCGGCCTCAAAGCCGCTGTACTCGTCGGCTACGCAATCGGTGCGCTCGGTGAAGGCTTTGCGGTCGGCTGCCGTCCACCACTCGCGCATGTTGCCCTGTGCGTCGAACTGCGAGCCTTCGTCGTCGAAGCCGTGCGTCATCTCATGTCCGATGACCATGCCGATGGCGCCATAGTTGACCGCCGGATCGATGGTGAAATCGAAAAATGGCGGCTGCAAGATACCGGCCGGGAAGTTGATGTCGTTGAACGACGGATCGTAATAGGCGTTGACCGTCGGCGGCGTCATGCCCCACTCTTTTTCGTCGACCGGCTTGCCCAGCTTAGCGTAGTTGTAATTGCGCTCGTAGACGGCGCTCTGGTGCAGATTTTCAATGTACTGTTCGCGATCCACCTTTACGCTCGAATAGTCGCGCCACTTTTCCGGGTAGCCGATCTTGTTGCGGATCGCCGCCAGCTTGATCTCGGCGGCCTTCCGCGTCTCCTCGCTCATCCAAGGCAGCGTCTGGATGTCTTCGCCCAGCGATTTTTCGAGCGCGGCCACCAGCTTGTCCATGCTCTGCTTGGCGGCGGGCGGAAAGTTCTTTCTCACCCAGTCCTGGCCCACGGCCTCGCCCAGAGCTCCATCGGCCGCGCCCGTGCACCGCTTCCAGCGCGGCTGCGGAAGCTGTTGCCCGCCGAGCGTCTTGGCGAAGAAGGCGAAGTTCTCATCGAAGAAAGCCTTGGGCAGTTCGCTGGCCTGTCCGTGCAGCGCGTGCCAGCGCAGATAGCTCTTCCAGGCCGCTACGGGCTGATTTTTGAGCAGCGCGTCGAGGCTGGTGAAAAACTCCGGCATGCCGACGTTGAGGGTATCGAAGTGGCCGATGCCGATTGCGCCAAAGTAGGTCGCCCAGTTGAACTCGGGCGTCGTTTTCTGGAAGTCGGTTACCGTGAAGATGTGGTAAGTTTTCTGCGGGTCGCGCATCTCGGTACGGCTCATGGATGCCTTGGCCAGCGCGGTTTCGATTTCGACCACGGCGGCGGCCTCTTTGCCGGCCTGCTCGGGTCTGTCGCCAGCCAGCACGAACATTTTTTTGACGTGTTCGAGATAAGCGGCGCGAATCTGAACAAAGCGCGGCGACGGGTCGAGATAGTAGTCGCGGTCGGGCAGCGAGAGGCCGCCCTGGTCGATTTCGGCGATTTGCTTGGATGAGTCTTTCGCGTCCTGCGAAACGCCGAACTCGAAAAATCCGTCGGGCGTGCCGTGATTCTCCAGCCAGCTCATCAACGCCGGCAGCTCGCGCGTGCTCTTTAGCCCGTCGATCTGCTTCCAGGCTTGCTGAATCGGCGTCAGACCGAGCTTTTCAATCGTGGCCGTATCCATGCAGGCGGCGTAGAAGTCGCCGAACTGCTTTTGCAGTGGCGACTGCGGAGCCTTCGCCGCCGCGTCCAGCTCCTGCCATAGCAGGTACTGATTACGCAAATGCACCTGAGAAAACGAGCGTCCCCAGCGGGTTTGGTCGGCGGGAATCGGGTTGGCCTTGTTCCAGTTGCCGCAGGTGTATTGGTAAAAATCCACGCAGGGATCGGCACTCGTATCCATCGCCGAGGCGTCGAAGCTGTGCACCTCCGGCGGCGGAGCCGGGTGCGTGTCGTCGGATTGCGGAGCGGCGGGGGCCTGACCGAGCAGGCTGCCGGCGGTCAAAAACAAAAGGGGAGTCAAAAAAAATGATTTCATGCACATGAATAATACATACGGCAACAGAGGCGCCGCCGTCACGCGATTGACGCAGTTTTTTTGCGTTTGCAGCCGTCGATTCGCGAGAAAATGGCTCCATGCGAAATTCGCTGCCGATCGTCGCCGTTCTTTGGGCCGGGCTCATTCTGACCAGCTCGTGGAATGATGTTTTGGCCCAGGACGTTCACGTGCGCGTCTCGCCGGAGTTGAAGACCTCTACGCATAAATTCTAAATCCAGTAAATTATTTATTTACTTAAGGTCAGTCAAGACTTCGATGCGGTTCCGTGAGATTCTGTGCAGTGCAACTACCTGGGAAACTTTTCGTCACCATTTATACGGAAAGGACGTGTACGGACACCGAGTGGGGGGGGACGGTCCAAGCCAATATTAATTTTATCAATGCTATACCTTTCGGTTACATTAGCAGCTGGTGGAGGTTTTATGCACTCTTTCTACGAACTCACGACCCTCTCTTGCCCAATCTTGTCCGTTCCCAAGGTGTCGGGCGGCGCTCTCGCTTTTGTAAGCGAGGACGGTGCGGCAGGCGAGCTTCTCGGATGCTGGCGAACCGAGATCGGTCAACTCGGGCGGCTGTTGCTGTTGCGTGGCTTTGAGACCGCGGAAGAGTTGGCGGCCGAGCGTCGCCGTGCGCTCTTGAGCGGTGATCCATTCCATGCTGGTGGTGTTGTAACCGCGTTGAGCATGGATAGTTATGTTCCATTCCCCTTTCTTCCTCCCGTGCAACCCAGACATATGGGCGGCATCTATGAGTTCCGCACCTATCATCTAAAACCGGGCGGCTTGCCGCCAACGCTTGCCGGTTGGAAAAAGGCAATCGAACCGGCCCGTGAGTACACCAGTCATCTCGCAATTAACATGTACGCGCTGGACGGGCCGCCGCGGATCACGCATATCTGGGGTTTCGAGAGTCTGGAAGAACGCGCGGCGCTCCGCGCGAAGTTCTACGCCGCCGGTCTTTGGCCACCTCAAGGCGGTCCCGAGCAGATCCTTGAAGCAACATCCACAATCGCCTTGTCGGAGGACTCCTCTCCGCTTCGTTGACGACTCCGATTGTCCTTTGCCATCTCGCTTGTGGTTACCGGTCGGCGACCGTCAGTAGAATTCTCCAACTGGCTGCGTAGGCCGTCCACACCTTCCTTCCCGGCAACCAGCATGCGCTTGCCGGTCTTGCGGAATGCGTGCAGGTTCCCCGTTCTGGCTCGCACCTCCGGCACGACCTTTGTTATGGCGTCGCCATCAAGGTGCTCTCATCACGGGCACATACAATGTGGGCATGCCCCGTCGTGACACTGAAGCGAAACCGACTGCACTCTTCCCGAAGTCGAAACCGTCCTGGACAGACGTCAAAACAGGCTCGCTGGCCTGGACCGGTTGGCATTAACCGGCCTGATCGAACGTCGCTTGGGCATACGGCCGGCGGTACGTGCGGTGGGGATTTATGCCGCAGCGGCCACTCAAGAAAGCCTATAAGTAGTCGCTTGAAGTCGTTCAGAAGTGGGTGAAAGAACAATATCCAAAGATCGCCAAACGTGCGAAGTATGAGGGGGCTGAGGTTCAGTGGGCGATGAGACTGGCCTGCGCTCGGATGACGTACGCGGCCGCGGCTACGCGCCAAAAGGTCAGACGCCGGTGGTTCTTGCCAATGTGAATCGTGAAAAGCTGAGTGTGATTTCGGCCGTGACCAATAAGGGACAGATGCGCTGGAAGGTCTTCTCGGGCGCTCTCAACGCGCGGATACTGATCGGCTTTATGGCGCGTCTGATCAGCAACCGAGAACAGAAGATCTTCCTGGTCCTCGACAACCTGCGCGTTCATCACTCGAAACCGGTCAAGCAGTGGCTAGCTGAACACACAGACCAGATCGAGGTCTTCTATCTTCCCAGTTATTCGCCGGAGTTAAACCCGGACGAACTACTCAACGCGGACCTCAAACAGCGTGCGACCAAAGCTGCGCCGCCGAGGAGGAAAACGGCTCTGACGCGCACTGCCATCGGAGCCCTGCGCAGCATCCAAAAACAGCCCGAGCGAGTTGAAAGTTACTCCCTGCAAAAGAACGTTCTCTATGCCGCCTGATCGCAATCCTTCGATGCCGGGTCATCCCATTAATTGACTCGTCCCAGACGTACGCAAAACGCACCTACGGACGTTGTGGTAGCAAAGGCGGTCACGCCCATCCAGCTCCAACGTGCCAGCGCCATGCTGCCGAGTACCGATCCCACAGCCATTCCTAAGAACATGCAGGTTACGAGCAGAGCATTGGCACGGCTGCGTGCCTCGGGAGCAATCCCGAAAACAATTGTTTGATGCGCAACCAGCGAACTTTGCACTCCAAAATCGAAACCGACGGCAATAATAGCCAGCAGAATCAGTTGCGCGTGCCGCGAAAAGAATCCCTCAAGGCTCATCGTGGCAAAGGAGATTGCCGCGATACCGCAGCCCATGCGGGCAACCAGACTGGGAGTGCGACGATCCGCCATGTGTCCGGCCAGTGGCGCAGCAATGGAGCCAGCCGCGCCGGCAAATCCAAAGGCTCCGGCCACGGAACTCTCCAGATGAAAGCTGTGATGCAGCATCAAAGCCAGCGTCGTCCAAAAGGCGCTGAAGCCCATCGACAGCAGACCTTGCGCATACGAAGCTTGGCGCAGCGCAGGCTGCTCGCGCCACAGCTTTTGCATCGAACCGAGCAAAGACGCATAGGAAAGCTGCGTCGATGCGACGAAGCGAGGCAGACGCCACCAAGCCAAAACGCCAAAGAGCGCAATCGACAGTGCGGCGGCAGCATAAACAATACGCCATCCGAATTGCTCAGCAACCACGCCACTTGCTACGCGCGAGAGAAGAATCCCCAGCAGTAAGCCAGTCATGACCGTTCCGACGACTTTGCCCTGGCTCTGTTGCGGAGCCAGATGCGCAGCAGCCGGGACAATATCCTGCGCAAGCGTGGCGGTGATGCCCATCAACAGGCTTGCCGCCAGCATGAATCCAATGTCCCGCGCCATGGCGCAGATCACGAGCGCGAGAGAGAGCAGCACCGTCTTTGCCAGGATGATCGTGCGGCGGTCATGCCGATCGCCCAAGGGGCTCAGCAGAAGGATTCCCAACGCATAGCCCAGTTGTGTCATGGTAGGAATCATGCCCACGGCGCGGTCGCTGGCGTGCAGATCCTTTGCGAGCAGGCTCAGGATTGGCTGTGCGTNNGGTGCGTAATAAAGCGATGCGACGCCAAATCCGGTTCCCGCGGCCATTAGCAAAACCAGCGAACGCGGCAGCGTGTTTTCTTTCAGCACAGTGTTGTGCATTGTGTTTCACTCTTGTTTTGCACGTTCAGTCTGCCAGCGTTGGATAGTCGATGTAGCCATGCGCGCCACCACCATAAAATGTGCTCACGTCGATGGGTTCGTTCAAAGGCGCATCTCTGCGGAAGCGTTCGACGAGATCGGGATTGGCAATGAAAGAGCGACCGAAGACCACGCCATCGGCACGGCCAGCAGCGAGAATCGCGTTGCCCGTTTCTTTAGTGAAACCGCCTGCCGCAAGCAATCTTCCACTGTATTCCTTGCGCAAAAGATCGATAGGATTGAAGGACGGACCTGTGCCGCGTGTGTAACCACTCTCATAGCCCACATGCAGATAGGCCAGTCCCATCGGGTTCAGTTGCCGCGCCAGATACACATAGGTCGCCGCCGGATCTTCGTCATACATATCGTTGACGGTGTAACCGGGCGCGATCTTGATGCCGACTCGTCCCGCGCCCCAGACCTCACCGAGCGCATGCAGAATCTCTATCGTGAAACGGCTGCGGTTCTCGAGCGAGCCGCCATAAGCATCAGTGCGATGATTCGAGTCCGAGGCCTGAAACTGATGCGGTAGATAGCCCGTAGCGGCATGCAACTCAACGCCATCAAAGCCTGCCGTCACGGCTAACTCCGCCGCGTGACGATACTCGGCAATCACTCCGGGAATCTCTTCGGTCGCAAGCGCGCGCGGAACTTCAAAGGGAACCTTGCCCTCAAAAGTATGAATCGCCCCTGCTACCGCGATGGCCGAAGGTGCAACCGGCAAGGCGTGCCCCGGCAGAAGCGAGGAGTGCGTCACCCGGCCCGCGTGCATCAACTGCAGAACGATGTGTCCACCCTCCTGATGCACGGCATCGGTGACCTTGCGCCAGGCAGTCGCCTGTTCCGGCGTGTGGATTCCAGGAGGATACGTATAACCACGCCCCATCGGACTCGGATGAGAACCCTCGGTGATCAGGAGCCCCGCCGAGGCGCGCTGGCGGTAATACTCCGCCATCATGGGCGAGGCCAGGCAATCCTCCGTGGCACGCAGACGCGTCATCGGAGCCATCACTATACGGTTCCGCAACCCGATTTCTCCAAGCTCTACCTTCGTAAACAATTCATTTGCCATCTCTTGATCCTCTCCTGCGCATCTACCCCGGCTACCCTCTCACGGAACTTTGGTTCCTTCTACAGATTCGGTCCGTAATGCGTTCACTGATTCATACTGCCGCTTATTTTGCGATGTTGGTAGTACTTCGGAGCGCAGAACTGATATACGCTAAGCGTATGAATACGGCATTGTCCCCAGGATCGGACCGGATTGAACTGATGGCCACTTTCGTCTCCATCGTCGAGGCGGGATCACTCTCGGCTGCGGCCAGCCGGCTGGGTACAACCCAGCCGACCATCAGCCGCAGGTTGCAGATTCTGGAAAAATGGCTGGGCGTGAAGCTTTTGCAGCGCTCTACTCACGCCATGAAGCTGACCGAGGACGGCGAGCGCTTTCTGGCACATTCCCGGCAACTACTCGAGAATTGGTCCAGCATGGAGGAGGAGTTGCGCGGAGCAACCTCCGATCCCTTCGGCACTCTGCGCATCGTGGTGCCGCACGCCTTCGGCCAGGATCAACTGGTTGCGCCGCTGCTCACTTTTCTCGAGCGTTATCCGAAACTCTCCGTCGAGTGGCTTCTGCATCGCCATCGCCCCGACTTCATCGCCGAGGGCGTGGACTGCGAGATCCGGCTTGGTGCCGTGGAAGATCCCTCTTTGGTCGCAGTGTTGCTGGCCGAGGTGCCGCGTATTGTCGTGGCCTCGCCTTCATTACTCGCGCGGCGGAATGATCTCAGTATCGAAGATCTGCTTGAGCTGCCATGGATCGCGCTCAATCTCTTCTATCGCGATACGGTGGCGCTCACGCACCGCACGACAGGTGAAAGCCGCAATCTATCCATCACTCCGCGCCTGAGCACCGATAGTGTCTACACCACGCATCAAGCCGCCCTGGCCGGTTTCGGAGCCACATTGATTTCGACCTGGATGGTCGAAGAGGATCTCGAACAAGGCCGTCTCGTCCAGCTTGTTCCTGAGTGGCATGGCACATCATTGCCTGTTTATCTGGTCTATCCGTATGCTCACTTCTACCCGGCCCGCCTGCGCCGCTTCATTGAGCTGATGCGAGAAACACTGCCCACGCTCGTCGGAACAAACCCGGCAAGATTCAAATGAATGCCGCCTTGCGATTTCTAGCAATGCCAATTCAGCTTTGAGCGTTGCGCCGCCACGCGGCAGGAGAACTCAGCCGGGTGCCCCTCAGCTTTTGAGATTTGGAAAAGCACGAAAGCTGCAGTCAGGAAATATTACTCTTGAAAAGTCAGTTTGTGTTCATCTAAGTATTTCCCGCGCCTGGCTGGGATTTGCGAGTGTGGTTTTCTGGAATGGGCGCGCGGTTTTGCCGCAGGGGTTAAAGCCTTTGATTGATGGGGCTATTTGCGGCACGAGTCAACTCGTGCCCTGACACGGCCGCTCTACACTCATAGGCAAAATGCTCTAGTTAGTGCGGGGGAATTTTATTAGTGGAGGAAGCGGAGGAAGAAGCTCAAGAGCAACAGAAAAATTTTGGATTAGTGGAGGAAGCGGAAGAAGCCGCGCTTTTCGGCTTTTTCCGCGAGCAGGCCGGCGGCGTTCTGCGCCATTTCACGGATGGCGCGGGAGATGGCCGAGTCGATCTGGACCATGGGTGTGGCGGTTTCTCGGGTTCTGCGGGCGGCGGCATAGTCGTCGGGAATCTTCCACTGCGCGGGGCGGGTGAGAACTTCGGCGACTTTGTTGTCGTCGAAGAGCAGACTGCCGGGCTTGTAGCGGTTGAGGACGATTTGCAGGTTTTGATCGCGGGTGAAGAAGAATTTGGCGATCATGCGATTGGCGTTGCGCAGCTCGGAGATGCCGACTTGGGTGATGAGGTAAACGGTGGCGGAGGAGGCGAAAAGCGCGGTCGCCATCAGGTCCAGGCGCGAGCCCAAGTCGACGACGACATAATCGAAGCTCTGGCAGGCAACGGCGACTAGCCGGTCGATGGCTTTTTGTGCGGGCTGAACTTCGTGGTTGAAGTCGCCCGGCGCGGCAAGTACCGAGAGGCCGGATTCGTGCTTGACGACCAGCGTGGAAAGCAGATTGGAATCCAGGCGGCCGGATTCCTGTAGCGCCATGGAGACCGAGTACTCGGTAATGATGCCGAGATTGATGGCGGCGTCGCCGAGCGGGAGGCCGAGATCGACGAGGAGTGCTTTGCGGTCGGATTCCTGAGCGAGGGCGAGGGCGAAGTTGGCCGCCAGGGTGGTGACGCCGCAGCCGCCCTTGGCGCCGAGAAAGACGAAGAGCTTGCCGTCGAGGCTTTTGCCGAGCGGCGCGGCCTGAAAGGCCGAGGCGCGCGTGAGGGCGGCGGAGAGTTCGGCCAGGTCCAGCGGCAGGGTGAGAAACTCGCGCACGCCGGCGCGCATCATGTGGACGGCGACCTTCATATTGGCTTTGGCCGAGTAGGCCATCACGTAGATACGGCTGTCTTTGCAGAGGCGCGCCGCCAGTTCAAAGACGTAGTCGGGATCGCTGTCGGCATCGATGACGACGATTTCAAAGGATTTTTTGAGGGTTTGGGAGAGCTCTTCGAAGTTGGACGGGAAGGCGTCAAACTCCTGTAGCCGCACGTCGGTGTGCTTTGATAGCGCGCTGGCTACCATTTTGCGGCGCAGTTCGTCGGGGCCAATCAGAGCAATATTCAAAGCGGTCTCATTGGAGTCGTCGCGTGTCTGACGCGCCAATAGCGCTGCGCGGCGATTCCTCCTTCAAGTCATGATATTCCATCTTGTTGCCGGGGACGGATGATTGTATGGATTCCGCGGAGCGGCAGGCTGGATGAGGGCGGGAGTGCGGTGGAAGCGCGGTTCGGCGGGGAGTTGGTTGCGCTAGCGGAGGGTCAAAAAAGCGCGGTCGGCAAAGTTGCTGCCGACCGCGCCGGTCCGCGCTCGCTGGATTCAGTGAGTACGCTGCCGCTGCAACCCGATCGGGCAACCGCACGGATGACATCTCCCCCAAGCGCCATCGAACAGTTACTCAAAAGAGCAGAGAGACAGTGGCCCCGCCTTATCAGGCGAACGCAACGTAGCTCTCATTAACTACGTAGCAATAATCCTTGTAACTTAATTGATTTATCGACGGCAGGCGGAGATAGATGAGTGCTTTTTCAGTTGTTTGTTACGAAAGGTATGTGGAAGGCCGAGCGATAAGCGGTTTTATCGCAACGGAATGACGGCGGCAAAGGTGAGGTTTTGGGCATTGCTGCCGTGCTGCGCGCACCACTGGTCAAAGAGGCGGCCGTAGCTGAGGGTGATGTATTGGGCCGGGTGGATGCCGAGGAGGGGCGCGGTGCGGTCGATCCACTCGGAGGGGCCTTCAAGCTCGGCGTAATTGCCGATGGGGGTTTCGTCGACAACGCAATGGCCCTGGCCGTCGGTCCACTCGGCGCGCCACTTTTCGTAGCGAAAGGATTCAACAAAACCGAGGGAGAGGAAGAGCTCGGCGAGGGCTGAGCCGTCGGAGACGAGGGTTTCAGTTTCGATGCGGTGCTTGTGGCGATCTTCACCGGGGCCGGAAGTGGGCAGGCGCTTGTGGGTGAGCAGCCAGCGGCCGGCGTAGCCGCGGATGCGCAAGATTTCAGTGCGGGCGCGGAGTTGGCGATCGGCGGTGTCGTAGAGCGTGTTGCTCTCAAAGCTGCGCGGGGTTTGCAGGCGGAAGCCGGCGGCCGGCAATTTTGCGGCGAGAGCGGCCAGGTCGGCGACGAGGAATTTGATTTCGGTTTCGATAGCCACGGTTTGAGATGAGTATAACGGCCGATGGCGGCACTTTGCTGGCCGGAGCGACAATGGAAGAGTGAAGACTTTGCATTTGAAAGTGGACCCGGCGCACTTGGATGCGCCCGAGGCGGTAGAGGCGCTGGAGCGGGCGGCCGGGATTTTGCGGGCCGGCGGATTGGTGGCGATGCCCACCGAGACGGTTTACGGGCTGGGAGCAAATGCGCTGAATGGCGACGCGGTGGCTAGCGTCTTCGCGGCCAAGCAGCGGCCGAAGTGGGATCCGGTGATTGTGCATGTGGCCTCGATGGCGATGCTGGAGGGGCTGGTGGAGCCTGTCCCCGAGAAGGCACGGCGGCTGATGGAGGCTTTTTGGCCGGGACCGCTAACGCTGCTGCTGCCGCGCACGGCAGCCATTCCCGACGCGGTGACGGCGGGCCGTCCGCTGATGGGGGTGCGGATGCCGGCGCATCCGGTGGCGCTGGAGCTGATTCGACGGGCAGGGATACCGATCGCCGGACCGAGCGCCAACCGCTTTGGGCACACGAGCCCGACGACGGCCGAGCATGTGCTGGAAGATCTGGACGGGCGGATTGAGGCGGTGCTCGATGCGGGGCCGACCGAGCGCGGAGTCGAATCGACGGTGCTGGACCCGGCGCTGGAGCCGATCACGATTTACCGGCCGGGCGCGGTGACGGTGGAGCAGGTGCGCGAAGTGGCCGGGCCGGCGGAATACTTTAAAGAGAAAGGCCCGCTGAAGGCGGAGCCGACCGAAGCGATGCCCGCGCCGGGGGTGGGCTTGCGGCATTATGCGCCGAAGGCGCGGCTGGTGCTGGTGGAGGCTCCATTCGTGGAGATGAATGCGCGATTGGCCGAGGCGGCGCTGCGGCTGAAAGAAGAACGGCTGGGCGCGATGCTGCCAAAGGAATTTTCCGCGCCGCCTGGAGTGACGCCCGAGCGCGTGTTTGCATGGGGGCGCTGGAGCGAGCCGGCGGAGCTGGCGCGGCTGCTTTACGCGGGATTGAGAGCGCTGGACGAGGCAGGGTGCACGGCGATCGTTTGTCCGCTGCCGGAGGCGGGGGGAATTGGCGCGGCGATTCGCGACCGGCTGGGACGAGCGGCGCGGTGAAGTGAAGATAGTTGTCAGTGGTCAGCTTTCAGCGCGATGCTTAGAAGGTGGCGGCTGCGAATGCTGGACAGCGCTAATTGAGCGACGGTTCGTAGCGTGACGTGATGATTTCATCTCTTCGCTGAAGAGATTTCCCGGTCTCAAACTTGTTTACTGACCACCGACAACTGACCACTGATTACTGCTGTTGTTCGCTGTCGCCTAGCTTGTACATGTACTTGATGGCGGATTTGTAGACGAGGGTTTTGGCGCGGCCACGGATTTTGATCGAGTCGCGATCGTACCACTCGATGAGGCCTTCGATGCGCTCGCCGTCCTCAAGCACGATGACCATGGGCGTGCGCGCCTGGATCTGCTTTTGCAGGTAAAAGAGCTCGGCGCTGCTGACGCGATCTTCGCGGGCCGGATTGAAGGCCAGCGGATGAAGAAGGGGCGGCGGAGCGAGATCGCGCCGCGATTGCGGCAGGATGCGGCCTGAATCGTATCTGCGCGATGCCGGCAAAATCGGTTGAATGCTCATGGGAAAATCGTCCTCGTTCCTGCGTGTACACAGCAGCTATACGCCGCCCTCTCGCCGCGAAGAAACGGCATGTTCCGCACTTCCGCGCGCAACGAGAAGTACTCGTAAACGAATGATGCCCGGGGCCGATGAGAAGTTGCTTATTCATTTTGCGGGGAAGATGAGGGGAAGTCAAGACAGTTGTCAGTGAACAGTGGACAGNNGGGAGCGGAGGAGGTTGCGGCGCATGCCGCGTTCGACATCGTCGAGAGCGCGCGAGGCGCCGTCGATCCAGTCGACGGAGAGACCTTCGGCAAGATGGGAGAGCTCGGCCGAGATGTCGAGGTTGCGGATCAGGGCGGGCGTGCCGGCGACGAGGAGCAGAAGGTCTTCGAAGAGACTGCCGAGCGAGCGCAGTAGGTTGACGGTTTTTTGCTGACCGTCGGCGCCGGCGCGGTAGCTTTCGGTGGCGTGGAAGAGCGCGGAGTAATCGGGGTCTCTCCCCACGGACGAAAAGCTGCCCGCAGAGGCTCCAGACTCACGCAGGGCGGTGCGAAGGATGAGGAGCGCGTCCTGACGGCTTTCGAGATAAGCGGGGAGATCGGTGGTGAGGGCGCGGCCGACGGCGCCTTCGGCCAGACGGGCGGCGAGGGCGCGCTGCGGGGCGGAAAGCTCGGGCCGACGCGCGGCAAGCAGCGATTCAAGCTCGGCCGTAGGCAGTGCGCCGAGACGGTGAATGACGGCGCGGGAGCGGATGGTGGGCAGCAGCTCCTGCGGATTTTCAGCCAGCAGGATGAGCGTGGTGTGCTCGGGCGGCTCTTCCAACAGTTTTAAAGGCTGTTGGCGGCCTCTTTCATGAA
>PMHC01000224.1 GCA_003156495.1 Acidobacteriaceae bacterium | reverse complement strand
GGAGACGGTTGTGCGGTGGGGCGTTCAGGCGCTAGAGCAAATCGTTTGTAGGTGTGGAGTGGTTTTGAAGGGGCACGGCTTTAGCCGTGCCGTAAACTCAATCAAATCAACATGGCCTTTAGGCCCTGAGGGACGTTTTTTCTCTATACCATCAGGCGATTTGCTCTACTCCAGATGGAAAATTTCTTCCAGCGGGAACATCGCATCATCGGCCGCGGCCCCATCGCTGGAGTCGAACAGCGGCGTCATCTCCCGCTGCCAGCGCTCGTTAACGGGATACGCTTTCATCGCCGCAACGCTCTTTTTAAAGTCATCGGCTTCCACGTAGCCGACCACCAACCCGTCGGGACGCAAAAAAATCGAATAATTCCGCCAGCCGGTCTCGCGCAGCGCCTGCTGCATCTCCGGCCAAACCTGCGCATGGCGCGCCTTATATTCCTCTATCTTGCCGGGACGAACTTTGAGCAAAAAACAAATGTGCATTCTTCTCCTTTTTCGCATGAGAAACTGTTCCACATCGTACCGAAATGGAATCCTATCACCTTTGAATCACCCCGCACAGGCAAAAAACAGACCCGCCACATCCAACACCGAAACCACTCCAGACACAGGAGGACGCACCTTAGCGCAGCAATAGAGCACCGGCTTAGAAGGCCGGTGCTCTAATCGCCCGGGGGAAGGCGCATAGGGTTCTGTCTCGCTAGCGCGTGGACGATGCGTCGAAGATACCTCATTCAGGGGTTGGCGAACCAGGGCTTGGAACTGCCGAAGATCCAGTGGATTGAGACGTGAATTCCGAATCGTCGAATCCCAACTCCCTGCGAATAGCCAGCGTCAGATCGGAGCCATACTTCTTGAGTTGGGGGTAGACACTGTCAAAGTACTTCGTATCACCATCTACAATTTTTACTGCAATCTGCTTAAAGAGTTTCTCCGTTTTGACAAATGCAATTTGTGTTTCCTTACCGCTCACGATACACAGGACGAGTTGTGCGCGCTGCAAGCTGTAGGAAGCTTTGTTCACTGCATCGAGAGCGTCTGTTTCGTTCTTGCTGAGCGCTATGAGGTAGGATGCTTCCGCATCCATGGGGACGCCGCTTTTTGTCGCACAGATAGCATTGAGCCGCATGATCGCTGCAAGAAAATCCGCAATTGAGCGACCGCCTTCTAAGAGGACTTCACGTTTAAATTCCCACTCCCTCTGCCTATCCCAGACTTCTTTTGAGATTCGAGCTTCAATTAACTTTGTGGCTTCTGTTGTAGCCTTTTGTTCGGTGAGTAGTTTCTCGAAATCTTCATGCGTCGCGAGATTCTCGCCCTTTTTCTTCAGGTAGGCCCCGATGTACGCACCAATGCCCGCGCTCAAGAGCGAGACAAGGCTAATGCCTGCATAGGTCAGATCGCCTTCAATCAACATTCCCGTCCCCCGTTTTCCCGATGTCGAGAATTGTACGCGCCGGGGCAAAAGTGAGAGCAGCAATGAGCGCATGAAAAATGTCTGCGCTCATCGTCTTCTCCGTCGAGAGTGATCCCCGAGAGTGAGGTTCAGTCTTACAGGGCCGATGACGGTCGCCAGCCAGGGCGCACCGGCGGAAAGCAAGGCAAGCGTGAAATGGAAGAGAGGTTCCATGTAGGAGCCTGCAAGCGTCTGTACAAATCTAAACCAACATCTCGGCGCAGTATGTGGCGGTTCCGCTCATCACGGTTTACAAAAAGAGGGAAGCCCGTAGAGCTTGGCGAGGATAGAATCTGGCGGCCCAAGCCAAAAGCTGTAACGTCTCAAAAAGGGTAAGTTTTTACCCACAACCGCCGCCCCGCGTTTTCAAGGGCTGGCATGAGGCAAATGTCGAGAAGTCGCACCTCCCCCTGCTTTTCTTTGTTGCCAAAGTAGTTGATACTGGTGTCTAAAATAGTAGGCGAAGCATGGCCGTAAAACGTCTCGGCGGAGGTGGCTCATGAAGGCAATCGAGCGCAAAGGCTGCACTGCGGCCTTTTTGGTGGGATTGGCGCTGGCGCTAGCCGCCATAGCCTGTGCGCAGGCCAGCGGACCGGCCACCGATACCCCCTCGGCGAATTCCCCTGCCGCGCAAACTCCCTCTGGCACGGCAACGACGGCGAGCGACGCAAAAACCGCCCCTGCGGCCAGCACCCCCGCGACCACGGCGCAAACCAGCACAAACGCCAAAGGCGACAAATCCGGCGCATCCGCACAGCCTGCCCCTGGAACCACCCCCGTCGGCGGCGACGCTCCTTTGCCCCCCAGGCAGGATTCGGCCCAAAACTCCAAAACGCCCCCTTGCACAGCGGCCGCCAACAACGCCGACGACAAGAAAAAGAAGAAAGACAAAGACAAGAAATCCGATGCGGATGCGAGCAGCACCTGCGTCAACGTCGATCCCGACAAGGTCGTTGAAGTCGGCAGCCAACTGGGCAAAATCAAGTCCGGCAGCACCGAAGACGTTAGCGCCGTCGGCAACCGCAACATCGGCAACCGCGGCTTCGGCAACTGGTACTCGACCGACGGCGAAATCAAGATGGGCAAGCAGTACGCCGACGAAATCGAAAAAAGCACCCGCTTCATCACCGATCCGGTCGTCACCGAGTACGTCAACCGCATCGGCCAGAACATCGTCAAAAACTCCGACTGCAAAGTCCCCTTCATCATCAAGGTCATCGATTCGGATGAAATCAACGCCATGGCTCTGCCCGGCGGCTTCTTCTACGTCAACTCCGGGCTGATCCTGGCCGCCGACGAAGAGGCGGAGATGGCTGGCGTCATGGCCCATGAAACCGCCCACGTCTGCGCCCACC
>PMHC01000313.1 GCA_003156495.1 Acidobacteriaceae bacterium | reverse complement strand
GGTGGTGGGCAGAAGCCCGGACGGCTGTCCCTGCAAAAAGAGCATGGGCGCAATGGGAACCCGCGTGTAGGCCGCAGTGGTGCCACCGCATTCCGGCCCGCAGCTCAGGATGTACGCAGTGCTTCCGTCGGACGAAAAGACAGCCTTGATCGGGTGATCGAAGGTGAGCGGCGTGCCGTAGTAGTTGCCTGTCGTGTCGATGTTGTCGGGACTCTGCATCTGGAACAGGCACCATGTGGGCGTACTCCGCGGTTCGCAATCGACCGCCGCCTTGGGCCATTTGCTGGAGCCGCCGGTATAGCCAAGCGTCTCGGCCGTCGTCAGTTGCCGGGGATAGTAAACATAATTCGAGTTCTCGACAAAAGCCAGCGCTACGCTGCCTCCGGTATTGACGCTCACCCGGTAGACGCTCGGGAGGCTGAGCGACGCGGTGGTGCCGGCGCTCTCGTTCATGGCGGTAAGAGTTTGCGCTTTAAGATTAGCGGCGAAAACGTACTTTTCGCTGCGCGTAATAAATTCACTGGCCGCCACGCCATTCGAATTGCTGATAGTGCTCGATACCGTCTCTCCAGCGTAGTTGACCAATGCGAGGCTGCCATTGCTCGAGCTATAGACGGCTCCGAGCTGTTCCTCGGGCATATTTTGAATGCTCACCGGCGTGCTGCTGCCATAGCCGGCGATCGAGATGTACGACGACGAGCCGTTATACGTCGTGCGCTCGTCGTAATACGCGTCAACGATCTCAAGCGCGCCCGTGGACAGGCTGCTCGGATTCTGGATTGCAATCATGACGCGGTTCGTGATCCCGCTGGGGGGAAGGGAACGGCCGTTGGTATAAGTGGTACCGCCGCATCCCGCCAGAGTGGCGACTGCCGTCAAAGCTGCACAGGCGCTGATCCAAAGACTTTTCTTCTTCAAAATCCCAACCCTCGATCGATAGCGCGGAACAAGCCGCAGCATAGAAAAATAGACGATGAACCGGCCTTAAGGTCAACCAAAGGCGACAAAACTATCGCTGGTTTCCATCCAGGCTATGACTCCCGAAGTATAACAAAGCGGGCCGGCCTTTTGGTGCCTGCGCGGCCGGCTTCGCCAGAAGCTGTGGGAAACGCCGCTCCATATCCTAAATTCAAGCACAATTGGAGCAGGCCGCTCTGTACCTCTCCCTCTTCCTTCGTGGCCGGGGAGTGAAGGTTTTCCGCACGACTTTGCCGGCAATGCGGTACGATGACAAATAATGACGAGCTTTGCCGAGATTTTCGCCGACCGGCCCGTGCTTGCCGATGGCGCCATGGGAACGGTGCTCTATGCGCGCGGCGTCTTCATTAATCGCTGCTACGACGAGCTGAACCTCTCCGATCCCAACCTGATCCTCTCCGTACACGAGGAGTATTTGCAGGCCGGCGCGGAGATCATCGAGACCAACACCTTCGGTGCCAACCGCTTCCGGCTCACGCGCCACGGGTTGGGTGAAAAGGTGCGGGAGATTAACGAAGCGGGCATTCGCTTGGCCCGCCAGGCCGTCGAGCACATCAAACAGAAACAGGCCGGCGAGGCCCACGTGGCCGGTTCGGTTGGCCCGCTCGGCGTCCGTCTTGAGCCGCTCGGTAAAACCGGTTTGGACGAAGCCCGCGCCGCCTTTGCCGAACAGATCACCGTACTCGCCCATGGCGGCGTTGACCTGCTGATTATCGAAACCATGCCGGCGCTCAACGAGGCGCGCGAGGCATTGGAAGCCGCCAAGGCCGTCGCCCCCGAACTTCCGGTCCTCGTCATGGTGACCGTTGACGATGAAAGCGCCTGTTTGGACGGCACCTCTGCCCCCCAGGCTGCTGCCTGGCTTACCGAATGGGGCGCCAGCGCCGTGGGCGTGAACTGTTCCACCGGACCAACCACTGTGCTGACGGCTATTGAAGCCATGCGCTCGGCCACCACTCTGCCGCTGGCCGCCATGCCCAATGCCGGCATGCCGCGCGCCGTCGAAGGCAGAAATATCTATCTCTGCTCGCCTGAATATATGGCCAGCTTTGCGCGCAAGGCCATCACCTCCGGCGTGCAGATCGTGGGCGGCTGCTGCGGCACCACTCCCAATCACATTCGCGCCATGCGCTCGGCCATTCGCGCGCTCGACGCCAAGGCGCGCGTTGAAACCTCTGAGGCGGCGACCCCGACGCTGACCACCGAAACCCCTCCGGCGCCGCTGGCTCAACGCTCCCGCCTCGGCGCGCTGATCGCCGAAGGCAAATTTGTCACCCTGGTCGAAATCGTGCCCCCCAAGGGCATCGATTGCTCCAAAGAAATTGAAGGCGCCGGTCTGTTGGCGCGGCTGGGCGTACACGCCATCAATGTTCCCGATTCGCCGCGCGCCTCGGCGCGCATGAGCGCGCAGAGCCTCTCGATCATGATCCAGCAGCACACCGGCATCGAGACCATCCTGCACTACACCTGCCGCGACCGCAATCTGCTCTCGATCCAATCCGATCTGCTGGGTGCTTCCTCGATCGGGCTGCATAACATTCTCTGCCTCACCGGCGATCCGCCCAAGCTGGGTAACTATCCCGATGCGACGGCGGTCTTTGACGTGGATTCGATCGGGTTGGTGAACATCGTGCGCCGTCTCAATCACGGCCTCGACATCGGCTCCAATTCGATCGGCGCCAGCACCAACTTGACCATCGGCGTGGCCGCCAATCCCGGCTTGCCCGACATTGAGCACGAACTGCGCCGCTTTGCCTGGAAGGTCGAGGCCGGCGCCGAATACGCCATCACTCAGCCGGTCTTCGATCTGCGCCTGCTTGAAGAATTTCTGGAGCGGATCAAGGATCATCGCATTCCCGTCATCGCCGGCATCTGGCCGTTGACCAGCTTGCGCAACGCCGAGTTCATGAAGAACGATCTGCGCGTCTCCATGCCCGAGGAAATCATGCTCCGCATGGCGCAGGCCGAGTCGCCCGAAGCCGCGCGCGCCGAAGGCATCAAGATCGCCCAGGAGATGCTCGAGGCCGTCCGGCCCTACGTGCAGGGCGTGCAGGTCAGCGCGCCTTTTGGCCGCTACTCGGCCGCCGCCGAGGTCATCGCCAGCGTCTTACCGCCGGGGAAAAAAGAAACGGAGTAAAGCTGAATGCCCTCGTTTGAAGATTCGCTCAAAAAGCTGGAAACGATCGTCGAGCAACTGGAAAAAGGCGACTTGGCGCTGGAAGACTCGCTCCGGCTCTTCGAAGAGGGCGTTGGCCTTTCGGCCGCCTGCAAGCAGGAACTGGATGCCGCCGAGGGCAAGGTCCAGATGCTGGTCAAGCAGCGTGACGGCTCGCTCAAAGCCGAGCCCTTCCTCGAGGAAAAATCTTTCTAACGGAAAAATCTTTTTAACGATTGTTCCGCTCTACTCGCGCAGCTTCCGCAGCAGATCTTGCGGGTGAACGGGCTTGGCGAGAATGTCGAACTCGTAGCCCTGTGCACGCGCCTTCTCCAGCAGATCGGCCGTGGCGGCCTGGCCGGAAAAAAGCAAAATCTTGATCGTCGGCAGCAGGGAACGGATTTGAATGGCCGTGTCGATGCCATTCAAATCCGCCATGATCACATCGGAGATCAGCATTGCGGGACGGAAACTGGCGGCCAGTTCGATCGCCTTTTCGCCCGAATAGGTCGCCCGCGCTTCAAAACCGCTCTGATTCAAAATCATAGCCAGCGTGTCGGCGATGACGCGCTCGTCATCAACCACCAGAACCTTCGGCTTCGTTCTCTCAGGCATACGCTCCTGCTTATTCATGCGTAAACTCGTTCATGCATAGGGCTATTGGGCCATGCAAACAAGTAACAATAAAACACACTTTATAGCAGCTATCATCACCATACACTTGCCGATGACGGAAGGGGGCAAATTCCCGCTTTAACCAGCCTGAACCCCAAGCGGAGCCGGAAGTTGCGGCGCGCCTTGTCTCTGCCGATAAATCCCGCACGACCGTCGTCGATTCATCGGAAAATCGCATCGCGCCATCTATACTGTCAGCACCGGGCCGTTGCATGGCCAGAGGCTTTTCCCTCCGGAGAACCGTCGATGCAGGAAACCGTCACTTCATCCCAAGCTTCCGGCGCGCCTGCGGTGGTCGAAGCGATTATCCGCGCCGAGAAGGTCGAAAAATTCTACGCGCAGCCGAGCCAGAACCGCATTCAGGTCATCTCGGCGACCGATCTTGAAATCGTGCCCGGCGAAATTCTCGCTCTGCTCGGTCCCTCGGGTTCGGGCAAATCAACCATGCTGCGCATGTTGACCGGCCTTTCCACTCCGACCGCTGGCCAGGTTTACTGGCACGGCCAGCCCATCGCGCAGGCCGAAGTCAACGTCTCGATCGTCTTCCAGAGCTTCGCGCTCTTTCCCTGGCTCACGGTTTTAGAAAACGTCGAAGCGCCGCTCCAGGCCCGCGGCGTTTCCTCTTCCGAGCGTCGCGAGCGCAGCCTCAAAATGCTCGATACCGTCGGTCTGGACGGCTTCGAATCCGCCTATCCCAAAGAACTTTCCGGCGGCATGCGTCAGCGCGTTGGCTTTGCCCGCGCCCTGGTCGTCGAGCCGGAGGTGCTCTTCATGGACGAGCCCTTCTCCGCGCTCGACGTGTTGACGGCTGAAAATCTGCGCAGCGAACTACTTGAGCTCTGGTCGAAGAAAACCATGCCGACCAAAGCCGTCTTCATCGTGACCCACAACATCGAAGAAGCCGTATTGCTGGCCGACCGCATCGTGGTTCTGGGGCGCAACCCCGGCCACATTCGCACCAATTTCCGCGTGCAACTGCCGCAGCCGCGCGACCGCAAATCCGAATCCTTTACGCAGTTGGTCGACTACATCTACAAAGTCCTCACGCGCCCCGACACCGAGCCGGCCGCCGTGCCCGAGCAGCAGATCGGTCCGCGTATCCGCGATCAGCGCCAAATGCGCTATCAGATGTTGCCCCACGCCCGCCCCGGCGGCATCGCCGGCCTGCTTGAGTTGCTGCTCGACAAGGGCGGCCGCGACGACATCTATCGCCTGGCCGACGATCTCGCCTTCGAAATCGACGACCTACTGCCGATTGTCGATGCCGCGCAATTGCTCGGTTTTCTCACCATCGAAGAGGGCGACGCGGCCATTACGCCGGCCGGCGAACAGTTCGCCAATTCCGAAATCCTGCGCCAAAAAGAGCTCTTCCGCAACGCCGCCGTCGAAAACGTTCTGTTGCTGCGCCAGATTTGCCGCGCCGTCGATACCAAAAGCGACCACACCGTTCCCGAAGAGTTTTTCCTCGATCTGCTCGACGAGCAGTTCAGCGAAGAGGAATGCCTGCGCCAGCTCGAAACCGCGGTCACCTGGGGCCGTTACGCCGAGTTGTTTGACTTTGACGCCGCGCGCCGCCGTTTCGTGCTGCCCGACGCCCTCGGCGACGAGGCTGAAGCCGACGAGGAAGCCAAGTGAAGATCCAGCACACTCTCGCGCGTCCGCTCGTCGCCGGTCGCACCACGCCCTTCCTCGTCGATCTGGGCGTAACGCTCTGCGCGCTGGCCTTGTTTTTCGCCGTCATCAGCACCGGCGTCTATTGGCTCGGGCGGCCGGTTCCCGTCGTACATATCTCCAGCTCCATCGGCGCGCTGCCCGTCTACGCCTTCTACTCCATGGTGCGCATGGCGATCGCCTACCTGCTCAGCTTGAGCTTCGCCGTCGCCTACGGCTACATCGCCGCCTACAATCCGCGCGTCGAGCCCTGGATGGTCGCCGTCCTCGACATTCTGCAATCGATTCCCGTACTCAGCTTTTTGCCGCCGGTGGTGCTGGCCATGGTCACGCTCATCCCTGGCCACCAGCTCGGCATCGAGATGGGCGTGATCCTGCTGATCTTCACCGGCCAAGTCTGGAATCTCGCCTTCAGCTTCTACTCCTCGCTCAAAACCATTCCCCGGGATATGATCGAGGCCTCGCGCATCTTCCGCTACTCCGGCTGGCAGCGCTTCTGGCAGCTTGAAATGCCCTTTGCCACCATTGGCCTGGTCTGGAACTCGATCGTCTCGGTGGCCGGCGGCTGGTTTGCGCTGATCTTCTGCGAGAGCTTCACCATGGGCGCGCGCAACTTCCAGTTGCCCGGCCTGGGTAGCTACATTCAGGTCGCCACTTACGACGGCAACGTACGCGCTCTGCTGGCCGGCATCGCCACCGTGATTCTGATCGTGGTCGCCACCGACCAACTGCTCTGGCGGCCGTTGATCGCCTGGAGCGACAAATTTAAATTCGAGCAGGTGGAATCAGCCGAGCACGTCAAATCGCCGATTCTCGAGTTGCTGCGCAGCTCGACCTTGTTCGAGAGCCTGCCCGGCCGTCTTTGGAGCCGCGTGGAAGAGCCGATCTATCGCCGGCTGGCGCGCAGTAAAAAATCTCACGTCATTCATCCCATTGACGACGAGCGAAAGCGCAAAATTCCGCCGGTGTTTTGGATGCTGGCCGCCGCCTGCGCCATCGTCATCCTATGGGCGGCGGCGCAGGCCGCGCTCATGCTGCGCACCATCACCGTAGCCGATCTGCGCCTGCTGCTGGAAGGCGCTGCGGCCACCTTTTTGCGCGTGAACGCGGCCCTGCTCATCTCCGCCGCCTGGACGATTCCCGTCGGCGTCGCCGTCGGTCTCAACCCCAAGCTGGCGCGCGTCGTGCAGCCGGTAGCGCAGATTCTGGCTTCGGTGCCGGCCACGGCCTTTTTTCCCATTCTGCTGATGGCGCTGGTCAGGCTCGGCGGCGGGCTGGGCATCGGCTCCATCGCGCTGATGCTGCTTGGCACGCAATGGTACATTCTCTTCAACGTCATCGCCGGCGCCATGTCGATTCCCTCGGACCTGCGCGAAGTCGCCACCCTCTACCGCTTCACCCGCTGGCAGCGCTGGACGAAGTTGATCTTGCCCGGAATCTTTCCTTACCTCATCACCGGCATGGTCACCGCGTCGGGCGGCGCCTGGAATGCCTCGGTGATGGCCGAGTATTCGCATGTGAAAGATCGCACGCTCGAGGTGATCGGCCTGGGCGCGCAGATTGACGCCGCCACCGACAGCGGCCGCTTTCCGATGCTGCTGCTGGCCACCATCTTCATCTCGCTGATGGTCGTCACCATGAACCGTCTGGTCTGGCGCAAGCTCTACCACCTGGCCGAAACGCGCTTCAAGCTCGATGGCTGAAACCTTTCGCCGATCAGAGCATTTTTCTAGCAGGTGCAGCGTATTTCGGTGTAAAGCGGCTTTGAAAGGGCACGACAAAAGCGGTTATTGAAAACAAATAAGTTGTTAATTTTGCAATAGGCAGAATGGGCGAAATAGGCCAGATAGGCTCGACCGTAATACAAACTAGCACAAAATTCCGGTCCAGGAAGGCTGCACGCATGGGACGAAACTTTCCGAGTAGCCGACCATCCGCTCGCACGCCGAATCATCCGGAGGATTCCACGTTGCACAGGGATTTGATAGACTCTGGTCAAGACGCAAACTCGACGACAGTCGAACGTACATGAAATCATCCCTTTTGAAGTAACCGCTGCGAACGCCTGGAGCTCGCCAGCCTTCCTGAGGAGCCTTCGGATGAGTCCAGCGACGGAGATTTCCCCTGTTTCAACGAAGCCCGCAGCTTCCGCCAACATCAATCGGGAAGAGACTCCTTTCGAGGCGCTGGCCGGCATCTGCTCAGTTCTGGTGGTGGGCCTGTTCATTCTGACCTTCTTAGCTCAGAACTACGTCATTCCGT
>PMHC01000191.1 GCA_003156495.1 Acidobacteriaceae bacterium | reverse complement strand
TTGCCGCAGCCCGCTTACCCTGAAGCGGCGGTGATGATGACGTTTGTGAATATGGATTCCGACGGGCTGGTGATTTTGCCCACGCATCGCGTGGTGCATAGCCTGGCGGGATTCGATTCAGCGGCGTTCGCCAAGGCCGCCGAGGAGTTTTTCACGGTAGAGGCGCTGCCCGCCGGCGAGGCTGCGGGCTATATGGAATTGCTGGGACGCCAGAAAGGGACGGCATTTGTTGCCGTGACACGCGCCAGCGCTCTGCTGCTTCGCTCCAAGCCGGAAGCGGTAGCCGTGGCGCTTGCCGATCTGCCGGATCGCCAGCGGCAGCTCGACCTGAGCCACCTGCATTCGATCGTTCTCGACCGCCTGCTCGGCCTCGACGCGGAAAAGGTTCGCGATCAGACCAACATTCGCTATCTGCGCGACGCTGGCGAGGCGGTGGACCTAGTCCGCCGCGGCGAAGCGGACGTTACGTTCCTCACCAACCCTGTTTCCATGGAGCAACTGCGGGAAGTGGCCTTTGCCGGCGACGTGATGCCGCAAAAAGCCACCGATTTCTTCCCCAAGCTGCTCAGCGGTTTGACNNGTTTGACCATCTATGCGCTGGAGTAGAGCGTGTTTCAAAAACCCGCTTTGTATCAAGGCACGACCGGGGTACCGGGGAACCCTCTGGGTCGGGGTCGCGTGCCGAAAAGGGCCGGAAAACGAAGCGGTTTTAACCCCTGAGAGCTTGTGACTTTTTTGTTTTCCCGCAAAAATGGACACTGAAAACAAATGGCTTATGCGCAAAAAACTCAATAAAGTCACAAACTCTGAGGGATTGCAACCGGGATTTGGCGACCATTTTTGAAACACGCTCTAGACATGGGAAACGGCAGAAACGCATTCATCTTGCCGAGGTCAAAGAAGGATGATCGAGAGAGCATTTTGCAAAACTCCGTTGAAATTGCAAAATGTGTCAGGGCATGACTTTAGTCGTGCCGAAAGAGCTACAAAATCGCGCTGGGCTTTAGCCCCGGTGGTTTTGTTTTCAGTTATTTGCAATTCCGCAGCGGCTAAAGCCGGAATCTAAACTGGCTTCTTGCGGCACGACCGAAGTCGTGCCCTGACACAATCTATGGCCTGAAGGCAATTTTGCAAGAGGCTCCTGTGACCGTTTAATTGTGAAACATAGATTCCACGATATGGGTGCCCCAGGTCTCGCTTTTGAGCAGTAGACCGGCTTTGGCCGGTGGGGATTCTATACAACTTTCAGGGAGCCGCTTAGGAGACTTGGGAAACCTGGCGAACGAGCCGGCGCCGGCAGATACTTGCGTGCTGTTGGTTGCCGAGCCGTCGAATCTGCATTCGGTTTCTACCGGCCTTCATGCCCGCGGCGCACAGGTGGATTCGCGCAACACAAAGCGAGTCTTGTACTCGAAGCTGGTTTTCTGGGGTGCCTGTTGGATTTCTTCGAGGAGCGCGCTGAAGGCCAGGCGGGCGAGCTCGCGAGGAGAAAACTCGATGGAGGTGAGCGGGGGCTGCGTGTACTGGCAGATGGTGAGGTTGTGGAAGCCAATGCGGATCGCGGTTGACCTCCGCCAGGCGGATTCATGGCGTGGGACGGATAGACTGAACAAGACTGAGCAAAACTGAATAAGCGGGAGAGAGTGTGAATCGGCGTGCGTTTAATAAGCTTGCAGGAATCGTGGGTATAGGCGCTCCGATGGCCTGTTTGGACTCGGCTGGCCCGAAGGCATGGAGTGCGCAAACAGTGGGCCCTGCGCAGGGCGTACTCGGCCTTGATCGCGATTGGCTCTTTGCAGGCAAATCCACTGCTGCGGCTCTCGATCCCGGCTACGACGACAAAGCTCTGCTTCGTGTCACACTGCCGCACACAGTTGCCGATCTCTCCTGGCGCAAATGGTCTCCATCGGCGTGGGAGGATCTTTTTGTGTATCGCCGCCGCTTTGCGGTGCCTGCCGCGTGGCGCGGGCTGCGCCTGTTTCTTCATTTTGATCGTGTGATGGCGAGCGCGACTCCGGTGGTGAACGGGCACAGCCTGGAGCCGCATGCGGGCGGATTTCTGCCATTCGACCGCGAGATTACCGGCCTTAACACTGAGCAAGAAAACGTGCTTGCGGTCGCGGTGGATTCGCGCTGGCTGAATGTGCCGCCTGCCGGCTCGCCGCGTGGAGCAGCCGCGGTGGATTACCTGCTGCCCGGCGGTATCACGGGCTCTGTTCAGCTGCGCGCGCTGCCGGCGGTGTTTCTGCGCGAAGTCTTTGCCAAACCGGTCGATGTGCTCAATTCCAGCCGTCGCGTTGAAATCACTTGTCGCGTGGATGCGGCTGCGCCGCTACCGGCTCGCATCCGCCTGGAGGCTGCGCTGCGCCGCGGCGATCAAACCATTGCCACGGTGACGCAGAGCGCATTGATGGAAAAATCCGATGAGGAGTTTCATCTAACGCTCAGCAATCTCGGCAACGTCCAGTTGTGGGATAACGAGCATCCGCATCTTTATCGCGTCGAGGTTACGCTTTTTCTCGACGAGCGTCCGGTGCATCGTGCCGCCACGCCAATCGGGTTCCGCGAGG
>PMHC01000186.1 GCA_003156495.1 Acidobacteriaceae bacterium | reverse complement strand
CGTCGCGGCCGGTCTTGGCGCCGACATAAATTACCGGATTGCCCACGCCCGAAGCGTTGGCGTAAAAAATTTCATCTTTGCGCACCAAACCCAGCGCAAAGGCATTCACCAGCGGATTGCCTGAGTAACAGGCCTCGAACTTGGTTTCGCCGCCGAGATTCGGCACGCCGAAACAGTTGCCGTAGCCGCCGACGCCGCCGACGATGCCGTCCATGACGGCGTGATTTTTGCGCACCAGCTCCGGCTCGGCGCCTTCGCCATCGTGGATCGGTCCGAAGCGCAGCGAATCCATGACGGCGAAGGGACGGGCGCCCATGGTGAAAATGTCGCGCAAGATTCCGCCCACGCCGGTGGCCGCGCCCTGGTAGGGCTCGATGTAGCTGGGGTGGTTGTGGCTTTCGATCTTGAAGGCGCAGGCCCAGCCTTCGCCCACGTCGATGATGCCGGCGTTTTCTCCCGGCCCTTGCACCACGCGCTCGCTTTTGGTCGGCAGCCGCTTCAGGTGCACGCGGCTGGATTTGTACGAGCAGTGCTCCGACCACATCACGCTGTAGATGCCGAGTTCGGTAATCGACGGCGTGCGGCCCAAGGCCTTGAGAATGCGGTCGTACTCCTCCGCGGTGATGCCATGTTGGTCAAGCAACTGCGGAGTAACGGTAGTCGGTTCGGGTGCTGCGGAAGAAGAGGCGTTAGTCATCGCTTTTGCCTCCATTGTCGCATGAAGGCTGTCTCGGCGCAGCAGCTCGATTGGCCGTCGTGCCAGAATTTACGACGACGCTCCAGCCATCCGATCGCGAAATCCCGTGCCGAGCGGCGCTTAAGGCTCCTGACAGGGGCAAAACGGGCAGTGGCAAAACGGCCAAGGGCTGTGCGATACTTTGAGAGCAGTCCTCACCCCTTGCCGGGATGGCGGAATTGGCAGACGCAGCAGACTCAAAATCTGCCGGCCCTTCGTGGTCATGGGGGTTCGACCCCCCCTCCCGGCACCAAAACCAAAGCCGTCCCCAAAATTTACAAAATCAGCAATTGTCGAAACTTGCAGTCAAATGTTCCGGAATGGCTGATGCCGTTGCCCTACTCCTGGCTCATCTGCAAGCGATATAGTGCATAACAACAGATCATGATCGCCAACGACAAATCAGAGCTTCAGCATCTGACGCGCTACAAGGCGCTGCTCGATGTGTCGACGGCGATTGCCTTGCAACCGGATCTGAACCAGGTGCTGCATTCCATCTCCATGCTTCTGTCGAAGGTCGTTCCCTTCGACGCGATTTCTTTGATGCTGATCGATCAGGAAAAGCAGACAGCGCAGTTGTATGCGCTGGAACCGGGGCCGATCGACGATGCAACTCCGCTCGGCATGGAGATTCCATTTCGTAATACGGCCATTGCCCAGGTTTTGGAGACACAGCAGCCGAAATTTATCTCCGACCCCAGAGCGGAGATGGACAAGGTTCCCGGATTCCCGGAGGATCTGAAGCAAACGGAGATCCAAAGCCTCTATGTCTTTCCCGTTTCCAGCTCCCGCGGATCTTTGGGCGTCATGTCGTTTGGCTCGACCACCCGCCAGACATATTCGGCGGCCGATCTGGAACTGATGGGAGCCGTCGTGGCGCACGTCTCGGCGATGTTGGAGGGCGCGCTCGCACTGGAGTCGGCCGAATCGTACCGTGTGGAACTCGAGCGCGAACGCGATCGGCTCAATCTGCTGCTTGAAATCAACAACCACATTGTTAACTACCTCGACGTCAACGAGCTGTTCCGCGCGGCTTCGGCCTCGATCCGCGAATTCATCAACATTGCTTTTTCCGGCTTTTGGCTCTTCGAAGAAGGATCGAACCAACTGCAATGCGTCACCTTGGATTTTCCCGGCAGTCAAGGGGCTATCGAGCACATTCCCGTACCGCAGTTATCCGAGAAGGAGATTGCGCCCTGGAGCATGCGCGTACCGACGGTGTTGCACTCGCGGGAGATCGAAAAATTACCGGCGTTCATCTCCCGGCCGCTGCGCGCGGAATCGATTGCCTGCATCGTTTGTGTTCCGCTGATTGGCTCGTCGAGACCGCTGGGCATGATCTTGCTGGGCAGCAAAGAGGAAGACATACTTGGCCGGATGGATCTGGAATTGCTGCTTCAAGTCGGCAATCAGATTTCGCTCGCGTTGGAAAATGCGGTGGCGTACCGCCGCTTGAATCGCTCGCATCGGCGGCTGGAAGACGAGCGGCTTTATCTGGAATCCGAACTTCAGTCCGAATACAACTTCGAAGACATCATCGGTTCCAGCGGCGCTTTGAAAAAAGTGCTCGAACAGGTTTCCATCGTCGCGCCTACCGATGCCACCGTTTTGATTATCGGCGAAACCGGCACGGGCAAAGAGCTGATTGCCCGCGCCATTCACAATCACAGTGCTCGCCACGACCGCACCTTCGTCCGCATGAACTGCGCCACCATTCCCCAGGGCTTGCTCGAAAGCGAACTCTTCGGGCACGAGAAGGGGGCTTTTACCGGAGCGCTGACGCAAAAGCGCGGACGGCTGGAATTGGCAAACGAGGGCACGCTGTTTTTGGACGAGGTTGGCGACATCGACCTCAGCTTGCAGCCCAAGTTGCTGCGCGTGCTGCAGGAGCGGGAATTCGAGCGGCTGGGGAGCAACTGCACCACCAAGGTTGATGTTCGCTTGCTTGCGGCCACCAACCGCAATCTGATGGAGATGATCGGCGAAGGCAAGTTCCGCGAAGATTTGTACTACCGCTTGAATGTCTTTCCCATCCACATTCCTCCGTTGCGCGAACGCAAAGAGGACATTCCGCTTCTGGTGCATTACTTTGTCGACCAACTGTCGCGCAAAATGCGCAAAAACATTCGCATGGTGCCGCGCGGCGCGCTGGAAGCCATGATGAACTGGTCGTGGCCCGGCAACGTGCGTGAGTTACAAAACTTCATCGAGCGTTCCGTGATTCTGACGCGCGGCGAAACCTTGGCCGCGCCGATTGCCGAGCTGCGCAAGCACGAAAAAAACGCAGTCAAAATCGCGCCATTGCCGGCTACGGATCGCGATGCGATTTTAGAGGCTCTGCGCGCCTCTCGCGGACGAATGGCGGGAGCCGGAGGCGCCGCCGAGCGGCTGGGCTTGAAGCGCACGACGCTGCTGAAAAGAATGGCGCGGCTTAACATTTCACGACAGGATTTCAATTAGCGCCTGCTCACTGATACCGCGTCTCCGCTGTCACTGCCACTGTCACCCGCATGTCACCCGTAGCCGAGTGACACACGACTAAATTCATAACGACGCTATCTCTTTTATTATCAACAAGAGCATAAAGAGGCAGAATGGCGCGCTAAATGCATATATACATAACGCATGTTGCGGATCACCACGCCAAATCCCGACGACAAACCGGCAGTCTTTGTGCTGGAAGGCAAGTTGACCGGTGCGTGCGCAAATGAGCTGCTCCGTGTAACGCTCCACATCGACCTGCATTCCGATTGCGTCTTGGATCTGCAATCGGTCTCCTTCGTCGATCCCTTTGGTGAAGAAGCTTTGTGCTGGCTGAATCGCCTGGGAGCCCGTTTCACGACCGACACTTTTTACGGAAAAGATCTCTGCCGGCGTCTCAACCTTCGCCGCGTAGGTTGCACCCGAGTCAAAACAGAAACAGAGCGGCAAAAGAAAGTATCGCCACTGCCGCTTCACAACCTTGGGAGTCGCAGATAAAGGTGCCATTTCCCCATCTACTTTTTGCTGCGCCGGAGTGTTTGAAGCAGAGCTCGGCCAACCGGCATGATGCCACGTCAATCGCTCGATCAGTCATCGACCAGAACATCGACCAGAACAAGGAAGGTACACGAATGATTCCATGCAAGCTCTCCGCCGCAAAGCGGAACGGCGCTTTTTCCGCAACGCGCGCGCTGCAAGCCGGTCTGGCCGGAGTCGCGCTTTTGCTCTCGCTCTCCGGCTGCAAGCAAAAGCAGGCGCCAATCGCCATGCCGCCTCTTTCCGTTCAAGTTACGCCGGCCATCGAAAAAGACGTGCCGGTCAAAGGCGACTGGGTCGCGTCGCTCGATGGCGACGTCAACGCCCAGATTCAGCCGCAGGTGAGCGGCTATCTGGTCAAGCAGCTCTATCGGGAAGGTTCCTACGTCCACAAAGGGCAGGTTCTGTTTCAGATCGATCCGCAAACCTTTCAAGCGGTGCTCAATCAGGCTCAGGCGCAGTTGGGGCAAGCGCAGGCGCATCTGGCGTTGACCAATATCAACGTGAAGCGCGACACGCCGCTGACGCAGCAGCACGCGGTATCGCAAAGCGCGCTCGACACTGAGCTCGCCGACCAACGGCAGTCGTTGGCGGCGGTTAAAGCCGCCGAAGCCACGGTCGCGCAGGCGCAGATCAATCTGAATTTCACCCATGTCCGCTCGCTCACCGACGGCATTGCCGGCATTGCCATGACGCAGGTCGGCAATCTGGTGTCGCCGGGAACCGTGCTCACCTCGGTCTCCAAAGTCGATCCCATCAAGGTGTACTTCCCCATCAGCGAGCAGGAGTACATGCACTTCTACGGAGTGGGAGCGAAGGCGTCGAGCGCCCATGCCACTCTGGCAAAAAATCTCAGTCTGCAATTGGAGCTGGCCGGCGGCACGATCTATCCGCATCTGGGAAAAGTGTTTTTTGTCGATCGGCAGGTAGATTCGCAGACCGGCACCATCCGCATGGTTGCGACCTTCCCCAATCCCGGCAATCTTCTTCGTCCGGGGCAATTCGGCAGAGTGCATGCCGTAACCGCCGTCAACCGTTCCGCCATTCTGGTGCCGCAACGCGCGGTTAACGAAATGCAGGGAACCTATCGCGTCGCCGTCGTAGGCCTGGACAATCGAGTTTCTTTGCGCACCGTGAAAACCGGCGAGCGCGTGGGATCGCTGTGGATCATCGAATCCGGCGTGCATGCCGGCGAGCGCGTCATCACGGAAGGGAATGCCAAGGTGGTGGACGGCATGCCCGTCAATCCTACAGTCGCTACTGCGCCCGCGGAAGGTAACGAATGATCTCAAAATTTTTCATTAACCACCCCACCATCGCCATCGTTATCTCGATTCTCATGGTCATTATCGGGACCGTGTCGATGGTCACGCTTCCGATTGCGCAGTACCCGGAGATTGTTCCCCCTGAGATCGTCATACAGGCCGTCTTTCCGGGCGCTGATGCCAAGACGTTGGAACAATCGGTGGCGACGCCGATCGAGAGCCAGTTGAATGGCGTCGACAACATGAGTTACATGTACTCGACCAACGCCAACAACGGTTCGACGCAACTGTTCTCCGACTTCGACGTAAAGACCGATCCCAATACGGATCAGATCCTCACGCAACTGCGTGTTTCGCAGGCCACGGCGCAGTTGCCCGTTGAGGTCACCAACAACGGCGTGCAGGTGCTCAAGTCCCTCTCTTCGCCGCTGATGGTGATCGCTCTCACCTCGCCCAAGGGCACCTACGACCAGAATTTCCTGGTCAACTACGGCAACATCAACCTCAAAGACGAAATCTCGCGCTTGCCGGGCGTGGGCCGCGTGCAGGTCTTCGGCAGCGACTACGCGATGCGCGTCTGGGTCAAGCCCGACCAGCTCGCCAAGCTTTCCGTTACGGTGCCGCAGGTGGTGCAGGCCATTCAATCGCAAAACAAGGTCAACCCCTCGGGACAGATCGGTGGCGAGCCGGTTCCCCATGGGCAGGAGTTCACTTACACGGTGCGCTCTCAAGGCCGGCTTGAAACGCCCGAGGAGTTTGGCAACATCGTTGTCCGCGCCAATCCCGATGGCTCCACGCTGCGGCTGAAAGATGTTGCGCGCATCGAACTGGGCTCGCAATCCTACAATGCCGACGGCCTCTGCAACGGGCTGCCGGCCGGCGTCTTCGCCATCTATCAATTACCGGGCTCGAACGCCGTTGAAGCCGCCGCCCACGTACGCGCGAAATTGACGGAGTTGTCGCAGCGCTTCCCGAAGGACATGCAACACACCGTCCTGATCGATACGACCGAAGCCGTTACGGCGGGCTTGCACGAGACGATTTTTACTCTGTTCGAGTCGTT
>PMHC01000010.1 GCA_003156495.1 Acidobacteriaceae bacterium | reverse complement strand
CGCGACCTCTGCCGTGACAGGGCAGCGCTCTAACCAAACTGAGCTACATCCCCGCAACTTGAATCTGGGCGACTGAAAGCTACGCTTTATCGGCTACAACTCCTTTAGCCGGAGCGTTCTTTCGCCTGCCCACGATTGAATTGTATCAAAAAAACTGCCTCTGTAGATCGTCTCGCACAAGAAGATATTGCCAGTTTCGAAGTCGATACTGGTGCGCATCCAGAACTCCTTCAGCTTAGGAACACAGGTATGAGGCGCCGGGCGACGGGCCGTAGTATCGGCTCAATTGCAAATGGGCTATGCGTGGCGCTTACGAATATCTAATGATGAGCAACTCACTCGATTTTATCTGTGAACCGAAATTTGGAATCATGTTCGGCGGTTTCCTCGGCGGCGTTGCCTGCCGGATTTTTTAAAGCAGCGTTCGTTACACGACATTACATTTCTTTACATACTGGTGGGAACGTTTTGACGTCAAAGTAAACAGCAGACAGCACGCTAGCATTCGAGAGATTGACGCGTAGCGTTTCCTGGATTGCTCTCGTGCAGCTTTTTTACGACAGTCGTTCTTGAATGCGTAATCGCAAGTTTGGTTGTCTTCCTGCTTGTTCACCCAAAGCTGTATGGCTTCGTAAGAAAGAGGAAAAATGATGAAAAAATGGGTTACGCGCTTTCGCGTCGCCTGGTGCGCGTTGGCGATCATTCCGTTATTTGCCGCGGCGCATGTAGCATTCGCGCAGGAGCCGGGCGGACCTCCTCCCTTTGGCGTTCAAGGCGAGCAGAACATCAATGTTGACAAGCAACTCTCCAATCTAACCAAGCATTACAGCCTCTCGAACGAGCAAAAAGAACAGATTCGTCCCATCCTCGTCGATGTGAAGCAAAAGATGGCCGCTGTTTCTCAGGACCAGTCGCTGGCATTTGAAGATCGCTTCAGCAAATTGCGGCAGATTCGCGACGACGAGGTCGCGAGAATTTCGGCGCTTATGACTGATACCCAGCGGGTAAAGTACCAAAAGGATCAGCAGAAGAAACAGCGCGAGGATGAAGGTGGTCTCGGTGGACCTCCTCCCGGTGGACCTCCTCCCGATGGTGGCCCTGGCGGTCCGCCTCCAGGCATTTAATCGGTGGAAAATTCTTCTGCCAAACAACAGGTTTGCTACCGCACTTGTTCCCCAGACTGCGTTGTTCGGGCCCCCTGGGGGAAGCCGAAACAAGTGTAGCTTGCCTCAAAAAGGTTTCCCGTGTTTTATGTCTTAGGGCCCATGAAATGAAACACAGGGGATTCGGCCTCATACTGGCCGTGGCCCTGATTGCGTTTGAGACGCGCAATCAGGGCTTTTCATTTATCTTTCTGAAAGTGGTTTCCGCTGCCCACTGGTCCGCGTCCTCGCAAACGCTCCGTGTCGCTACTGCCAGACGGTAACGTTCTCCAACTCCCGATCGATTCTTTCCAGCGCCTCGCGGGGAAGCGTAACACCAATCGCCTTTACATTGTCCGCGATCTGTTCCGGCCGCGATGCGCCAATGATCGCCGAGGTGACTTCCGGCCGCCGCAGCACCCACGCCAGCGCCATCTGCGCCATGCTCAAACCTAACTCATCCGCAAGAGGCTTCAAGCACGCCACGGCCGTCAGAATCTCCTCTGACCGGTAATGCCGCCCGCCGGTTTCCATAAATTGATTCATCTGCGCATTGGCCGCCCGGCTATCTGGTGGAGGCGGCGCGCCGGGCTTGTATTTGCCTGTCAACGCGCCGTGCGCCAGCGGTGAAAACGCCAAATTGCCGATTCCGTGTCGCGCGCAGGCGGCAAAAACCTCTGCCTCCGGTTTACGCCACAGCATTGAATACTGCGGCTGGCTGGAAGAGAAGGGAACCAGTCCCTGCGCTCCGGCAATCGACGCGGCGGCCTCGATCTCTTCCGCCGTCCACTCGCTGAATCCGATGGTTCGCACCTTGCCGGCTCGCAACGCGCGGTCCAGCGCCGTCAACGTCTCTTCAAGCGGCGTTTCTTTGTCGAAGCGGTGGCACTGGTAAAGATCGATTGTTTCTACGCCCAACCGTTCGAGCGAGCGATTCAACTGCTTTTCGATTTGTTTCGCGGAAAGTCCATGATCGGGCTCGTCGCCAACCGGAAAGAATAATTTAGTTGCGATCATGTACCGGTCGCGCGGATAGCTCTTGAGCGCCTCGCCTAGCACGCGCTCCGCTTCACCGGCGCCGTACTGGTTCGCCGTATCGAAGAGCGTAATCCCGTGGTCGAGCGCCGCGTGAACGCAGCGGATCGCCTGCTCGCGCGCAACGCCTCCGGCAACCGTTAGCCATGTTCCGAAGCTCAATTCCGAGACCTTCAGCGGGCCGTTACCTAATTGCCGATATTGCATGCGCTCTCATCCCTAGTCCCCAAAGTCCCTAGTCCCTGTCTCTAGTCCCTGCCTTTACCCCACCGCCTGCACCGACCCTTTGCCGGCCAGCTCCTCCACGCGTTCAACCCATCCGCGATCGGCGGCCACGCTCAAGCCCTCCGGTTCCAGAATCACCGCATATTCGCCTTTTTTCTCGAGTTGCAGCATGACCTTTCCCGGCCCCGGCGCGGCATCGGCCGCGCTCTTCAGCCCCGTCAGCATCTCTTCCGTTGCCTGGTCGAGATTGATGCGAATGCGTACGCCCGTCGGCAGCTTCACCTGCACATCGTCGAGCGCCTGTACGGAACTGATGGCGATTTTTGACGCCGTGTCCTCGTCGCCCATCAGCATGCCGCGCACCAGCACCGGAGCTTCCATCTTCAGTTTCTCGGCCAGCCGCTCGTAGTCGCGCGCAAAACAGATCATGTCCATTTTTCCCGTTGCGTCTTCCAGCACCGCCTGCGCGTAAAGCCGTTGGTCGCGCTTGCTCTTCTGCACGCGCAAGCCCTGCATGAGCGCTGCAATCTGAACCTCATCTGCCGAATCCTGCTGCGAGCCCCAGCGCCGCTCCGGTGGTTTGCGTTCCAATGCATCGGCAATGGAAATAACACCTGCCAAATTCCGCAATTTCTCCGCGTACTTATCCAGCGGATGCCCGGAGACGTAAAAGCCCAACACTTCTTTTTCGTTTGCCAGCCGCTCGCTTTCTTCCCAATCGGGAGCCGGCGGCAACGCATCGGCTTCGTGCCCGGGCGCGGGCGCATCGTCAAAGAGCCCGAACAGTCCGCTCTGTCCCTGCTCGGCGTCGCGCTGCGCCTTCTGTCCGCGCTCCATCGCCTTGTCGATGGCCGCCGCCAGTTGTCCGCGCGTACCCAATGAATCCAGCGCTCCGGCTTTAACGAGCGATTCGATCACGCGCTTGTTCATCACGCGCAGATCGACCTTTTCGCAGAACTCCCACAAGCTCTTGAATCGTCCGCCTACCGCTTCGCGCGCTTTAATGATCGATTCAATCGCATTGCCGCCAACGTTTTTTACCGCGGCCAATCCAAAGCGAATGGCATTGCCTTTGGGCGTGAATTGCGCCATTGAAATCTGCACATCCGGCGGCTCCACGGCAATGCCCGTCTCCCGACACTCGGCCACATACTTCACGATATTTTCGGGCTTCGAGGTTTCAGAGGTCAGCAGCGCGGCCATGAATTCGACCGGATAGTGCGTCTTGAGATAAGCCGTCTGATACGAAACCAATCCATAAGCAGCCGAGTGCGATTTATTAAATCCGTAACCGGCGAACTTCTCCATCTGATCGAAGATTTCGCCTGCGGTGTCTTTAGGATGGCCGTTCTTCAGCGCGCCTTCGATAAAGCGGCTGCGCTGCTTGGCCATCTCTTCGGGCTTCTTCTTGCCCATGGCGCGGCGCAGCATGTCGGCTTCGCCCAGTGAGTAACTCGCCAGAACGTTGGCGATCTGCATCACTTGCTCTTGATAGAGGATGACGCCGAGTGTTTCTTTCAGCACCGGCTCAATCTCCGGCAGCATGTACTCTACCTTGCGCCTGCCCCACTTGCGCTCGATAAAGTCGTCCATCATGCCGCCCTGAATCGGACCGGGGCGGAACAGCGCGGTGAGCGCCGTCAAATCCTCCAACTTATCGGGCTTGTAACGGCGCAACATTTCGCGCATGCCGTGCGATTCAAACTGGAAGATGCCCGAGGTCAGCGCTTGCTGAAAAACCTTCTGGAAAGTCTCGGCATCGTCGAGCGGAATGGTCGCGATATCGACCTTCTCGCCGCGATTCTGTTCGATCAGCTTCAGGCAGTCGTCGATTACCGTCAGCGTCGTCAGCCCCAGAAAGTCGAACTTCAAAAGCCCCATCTTATCGACGGCCTTCATGTCGTAGGCGGTGACGATTTCATCGTTCTTCGTCTTGGCCACCGGCACCAGTTGCGTCAGCGGGCGCGGCGCAATCACCACGGCCGAGGCATGCACGCCCGAACCGCGCGACAGCCCTTCCAGCTTTTTCGCCGTGTCGATCAACTCGCGGATTTGCGGATCGTTGTCGTAGGTCTTGCGCAGATCCGGCGACTCTTCGAGCGCCTTGTCGATCGTCATGCCCACCGTTGCAGGAATCATTTTGGCGATCTTGTCCACGTCGCCATAAGGCATGTCGAGCGCGCGGCCACAGTCCTTGATCGACGCTCTGGCCGCCATGGAATTGAAGGTGATGATCTGACTGACCTGATCGCGGCCGTACTTGCGCACCACGTAGTCGTAGACTTCGCTGCGCCGGTTCATGCAGAAGTCCACGTCGACATCGGGCATCGAAACGCGCTCCGGATTCAGAAAGCGCTCGAAGAGCAGCACGTTCTGCAACGGATCGATGTTGGTGATCCCCATTGAATAGGCCACCAGCGAGCCGGCCGCCGAGCCGCGGCCATGGCCTACGGGAATGCCGTTGTCGCGCGCGTATTTGATGAAGTCCCAGACGATCAGAAAATATCCGGTGTACTGCATCTGCTTGATGATGCCGATCTCGTAGTCGAGCCGCTTCTCGTAATCGGCGGTCGAGGCTTTGAGCTTGCCCTGGCTTTGCAGGCGCTGGACCGCCGTCTCCATACGCACCTTGAAACCCTTGCGGCACACCTCCTCGAAATAGCTGGCGATCGTGTGGCCTTCCGGCACGTCGAAACGAGGAAAGGGATTGTCGACCTTGTGCAGCGTCAGGTTGCAGCGCTCGGCAATCTCCATCGTGCGCGACAGCGCCTCGGGCGCATCGGGAAACAGTTGCGCCATCTCCTCGCCGCTCTTCACGTAAAACTGATCGGTGTCGAGGTGAAAGCGGTTGGGGTCTTGCATCTTCGAGCCGGTCTGGATGCAGAGCATCACATCGTGCGCGTGCGAGTCATCCCCGCACAGGTAATGCGAGTCGTTGGTCGCCACCAGTGGGATATTCAGCTCTTTTTCCAGCCGGAACAGAGCCTCATGAATCTTTAGTTCCTGTTCCAGCCCCTGGTCTTGAATCTCTAGATAGAAGTTGCCCTTGCCAAAAATATCTTCGTACTGTTGCGCCACGCTCCGCGCCTTTTCGTAGTTGCCCGCAACCAACTCCTCGCACAGCTCTCCGCTCNNGCATCACATCGTGCGCGTGCGAATCCTCCTGGCTCAGGTAATGCGAATCGTTAGTCGCAATCAGCGGAATGCCCAGGTCGCGCTCCAGGCGGAAAAGATCGGCGCGGATTTTCTTTTCCGGCTCCAGCCCCTGGTCCTGCACCTCCAGGTAAAAATTCCCCTTGCCGAAGATGTCCTGATACTGCGTTGCCACTTCGCGCGCGCGATCGTAGCGGCCGGCGACCAGTTCCTCGCAAACCTCGCCGCTCAGGCAAGCCGAGGCGCCGATCAATCCCTTGCAGTGCTCTGACAAAAATCGTTTGCTCACCCTGGGCTTGCGATAGAAACCGTGCAGGCTCGCCTCCGAGGTCAACTCGATCAGGCTCCGGTAGCCGTCTTCGTTTTCGGCCAGCACCACCAAGTGGTTGTAGCGATCGTGCGAAGCCTCGGCGCGATGGTCTTCGGCCTTGCAGATGTAAAGCTCGCAGCCCAGGATCGGCTTGATGCCTTTTTCTTTGGCGGCGTTAAAAAAGTTTACCGCGCCGTAGATGTTCCCGTGGTCGGTGATGGCGACGGTCTTTTGGCCTAGCGAGGCCACGCGATCGACGAGTTTGTGAACTTCGCAGGCGCCGTCCAGCAGCGAGTACTCGGTATGCAAATGCAGATGGGCAAATTCAGGCATAACTATTGTTATTCTAGCTGTCGAACGGGCGCGATAAACCAGCCATAAATCTTGTTGCTGACCTCGGCTGAGGAAAACCCGGTCCCCGCAGTATCACCTTCGCTCGCATTGCCTTACGTGCCGTCGCTGGCACAAGCATTGCTGCGGCTGGCAATTCTCTAAAACGCGAGGGAGATTCCCGCCTTCTTTACAAATTCAGCGCTTTCAGCAGAGCTTCAACGCTCATTCCGTGGTGAGAGGCAATGTGTTTGAGGATGCTCGAAAGCGTACCGGCTTTGATCGGATGATGACGGGGAATGACTTCGTGATTCTCGCCGTCGCACTGCGTCGTTACGCGAATGTGGGAGCCGGTCTGCCGTGTGGCCGTGTAACCTAAAGCGCCAAGCGCCTTGATTAGGTGTGGCCCGTCCACGTCGCGCGGCAACTTCATGCGGCTAAAATCTCTTCCCGAACGAAATGTAAACGGATGATTTTGGGGCGCTGCATCGTCTCGTCAAAGTAGCAGTTGACGGCGTCCTTGATCGTCGTACGCAGTTCGTCAAGGGTCTCGGCTTGGGTGTGGATGCCATAGCCCAGGGCAGTGGCCGCGTAGCCACCATCCACCTCGTCCTCGCGCACATCGAAGATAATCTCATTCATGAGCTTCGACCCTCGCTAAGTTTAATTTTAACAGCTTTTCGCTCAACTCTTTCGAATGTCGGCGCAGTAGAGAGATCATTCGTTATTTGTTAAATATTGTCAAGTATGACTACATTGATTGAGAGTCGCGCTTCAGTGGCTTGTTTGATTTTCATATTTTATCTCTGTGATCGGAATGGTGATGAAGCTCGAAGAACAATTTTTGGCCGCCAAGACCGGTCGCGAGGCCGACTGCGAAGACGCCATCTACGTCGGCGAAGACTTCGTCGCTATTGTCGATGGAGTTAGCTCGAAGACCGCGCGGCGCTGGAACGGCGCGACCGGCGGACGACTCGCCAGCCAGACGATTCTTGCCGCAATGCCGTCCATGCCGTCGGCGGCGACCTTTCGCGAAGTCGTCGACCGGCTGACCGCGACTCTGCGCGAACTCTACCTCCATTACAACTGCTTCGATCTGGTCGAGCGCGATCCCCGCCAGCGCGCTGCCGCGGCCATGGTCATCTATAGTCGCGCCCGCCGCGAGCTATGGAGCGTTGGCGATTGCCAGGCCCTTATCGGCGACAAATTTGTCTGTCATCGAAAGTATGTCGATGAAGTTACGACCGCAACCCGTGCCTACTACCTGAAGTCCGAGCTTCTGCGTGGCGCCGACGCCTCGGCTCTGATCGAAAACGATCCCGGTCGCGCTTTCATTTCCGAGCTGCTTGAGCGCCAAACCTACTTCCAGAACAATCCAGCGGCTGGCGAATATTTTTATGCGATGCTTGACGGCCTTCCGGTGCCCGATCAGGGGCTTTTCGTTCAGCCTATTCCGGCGCAAACAACTTCGCTGGTGCTGGCCTCCGACGGCTACCCGGTTCTCAAATCCACCTTGAAGAAATCCGAAGAGGCTCTACAGGCTGTCATCCAAAACGACCCGCTGCTGATCGAGAGCTATAAATCGACCAAAGGCCTTCGCGCCGGCTGGCTTTCCTTCGACGATCGAGCCTATCTTCGCCTGACGATCCCGAGCCTCTAAATTGCCGAGAGAAACAAATAGCATTCGCCTCCCAGCGCCGGAGCGGGGGACGTCCGTATAGGGTCAACTTTCTTTGGCTGTGGCGGCCTAGCTATTCGTTACATCGCCCGAGCACTCGTGGTGCCCGCACCGGCAAACGACTTCGACGCGATCCCCGTTGCCTTCGCAGTGGGCGCTGCAATACTTTGATCCATCGGTCGTGACGCAACTACAGGCGGGATTTGCGCATTTCTTGGGCTTTGCCATAAACCACCTCGTTTCGGCAGTTCCTGAAGCCTGAGCGGGCCGGGCCGGGACGCTCTCCGGCCTTTACGTGCAAAGTAAAGGCTCTCTCACTGCACGGCTACCCAGCTTACCACCAATTGGGACGGAAACCGAGAATTTTTATCCCTCAGCCTGGCTGGCCGATTATTGCGCCGCCGCCATTCTTTCCTGTCCTTCCGTCCTGCCCATTGGTATACTCATATAGTGACGACAACAGTCCACGAATCCATTCCCCCTCACGGTTCTACTGAAGATTCCCCTGCCCATCGAAGTGTGTTGCTGCTCAAGCCGCGTGGCTTCTGCGCCGGCGTCGTGCGCGCCATCGACATTGTAAGAATCGCTTTGGAGGCCTTCGGCGCGCCGATCTACGTCCGCCGCGAAATTGTTCATAACCGCTATGTCGTTAGCGAACTGGCCGCCAAGGGCGCTATCTTTGTTCACGAAATCGACGACGTGCCCGAAGGTCAGCGCGTTATCTACTCGGCCCACGGCGTTTCGCCTGCGGTTCGCGAGCGCAGCAAAAAACGCCACCTCAAGGTGATCGACGCCACCTGTCCGCTGGTGATGAAAGTGCACTTCGAGGCGGTCAAGTTCGCCAAAGAGGGCTATTCGCTGGTGCTGGTCGGCCACCGCGATCACGACGAAATCGAGGGAACCCTGGGCGAAGCTCCCGATGTGACGCACGTCGTTTCCAACGTCGCCGAAGTTGAAGCCTTGCAGCTTCCCAACCCCGAGCGCGTGGCTTACCTTACGCAAACAACGCTCAGTCTGGCCGAGTCCCGCGATATTATTCGCGCACTTAAATTGAAGTATCCGCACGTCGTCGGTCCGCACTCACAGGACATTTGCTATGCGACTGAAAACCGCCAGGTGGCGGTGCGCAACGTAGCCCACAAAGCGGGTTTGGTACTGGTCGTTGGCTCTACTAACAGCTCCAACTCCAACCGCCTGGTTGAGGTCTCGCGCAACCTGGGCACAAAAGGGTATTTGATCGAAAACTCTCAGGCGATCAACTCTCAATGGCTGGAGGGAATCCAACACGTTGCCGTAACCGCCGGCGCTTCGGCGCCAGAGGTTCTGGTCGAAGAGGTTGTTAATTATCTTCGCCAAAACGGCTTCGAAAACGTCGAAGAGGTAGAGGTGATGCCGGAAAATGTACGTTTTGGCCTCCCTCCTGAGATCGTGCAAGCTATCGGCAGTGCCGGCGGATCGCAGACGATTCCCGTAAAGTAGTCTTCGGCCGATGGTCCATGCGCCAGCTACACCTGTTCGGGTGCGCCAACAAGTCGGAATCTCTAATCGTTAGAGCCTTCCGGTAAGAATTGAGGCGATACAAAACCTATGATTTCAAATCGACAGCAAACTCAAATTTCGTCGCCGCGTTTCGGCCGTCTCGACGCCAGCATCGCCGACGTCGATTCCGCCGTCGCCAAGTCTTGTGATTACCTGCTTTCCCAGCAGCATTCAGACGGTTACTGGTGCGGTGAACTCGAGGGCGACGCCATGCTCGAGTCCGACTATATCTACCTGCACACGCTGCTTGAAAGCGGCGATCCCGGCCGCCTGCGTCGCGCCTTTGCCGAGATTATGCGCTACCAGAACCAGGACGGTAGCTGGAGCATCTATCCCGGCGGACCGGGCAACATCTCGCTTTCGGTCAAGTGCTACTCCTCGGCCAAACTGATGGGCATCAGCGGCGACGATCCCCGCCTCGCCAAGTGCCGCGAGTGGGTTCTCAAGCACGGCGGCGTGGTTGCCTGCAACACCTTTACCAAAATGTATTTGTGCGCGCTGGGCGAGTACGACTACGACGCGGTGCCCGCGATTCCGCCGGAGATTGTTCTCTTTCCCAAATGGTTCTACTTCAATATTTATGAGATTTCCGCGTGGTCGCGGTCGATTCTGGTTCCGCTGGCCATCATGTACGCTAAAAAGCCCTTCAAGCGAATCCCCTCCGAGCAAGGCATCGACGAGTTGTTCGTGGGCGGCAGAGCCAACTCAATCCTTCGCTTGCGCAGGTATCGCAAGTCGTTTATCTCGTGGCGCAACTTCTTTATCATTCTTGACCGTCTCATGCACTGGGCTGAGGCGGTTCACATCCGCCCGTTGCGCACTCTGGCGCTCAAACGCGCGGAAAAGTGGATGCTAGAGCGGCTGGAGATGACCGACGGCCTGGGCGCGATCTATCCGGCCATGCTGAACGCCATCATTGCGCTGCGCTGCCTGGGNNAGGACGATCCGCAGGTGATCCGGGCGCGCGATGAGTTTGAAAAGCTGGGCATCGAAGAGCCGGCCAATGACGTGATGCCCGAGCCTACCTTCCGCATGACCCCCTGCGCTTCGCCTGTGTGGGATACGGCGCAGGCGGTCTTTGCCCTGGGCGAGGCCGGCGTGGCGCGCAACGATCCGCGCCTGCTCAAGGCCGTCGATTGGATGCTCTCCAAAGAGGTCCGCCACAAGGGCGACTGGGCCGTGAA
>PMHC01000054.1 GCA_003156495.1 Acidobacteriaceae bacterium | reverse complement strand
GCCTTGCCGCCGCCGAAGAAATGCACATACCGATCGATAGAAGTAGCAGTCGAGCTCGCCGCGGCGAGCGCTTGGTCCGTCATGGAATAAAGCCCTCCGTCTGTTTGGATTCCGCAACGCGATCTATACGGCAACGGAACGGGGGTCCAGCATACCTTAAAAATGGACACCTGCGGCTGGACATGCGGGTTACCTGCTATAAGACAACGCTTCGCGGCATCTTAAGTCGATAGTACAAATAGCGCCTCGGAGATACTGTTGCCTGTGCTATGTATCACAACGGATTCGTTGTTTTTATGACTTATGTTTCAATTTCGAGAATATGGAGCCACTTTGAGATCGGCGGCCACGGCCGGCAACCGGATCAGGCAGCCGTCGGCTCGGTAAGTATGCCAAATGGCGAATTTTTGACCGCTTTGCGAGACACCAAAACCTTGTCCAAACCCACCAGAGCAAGCACTTCGGCCACGCGTGGCCGCAGATTCGCCACCGCGAAGCCGTGGCCGGTTTCGCGCGCGGCGCAGTAGAGCTTGGTCAGTACCGCCAACCCCGCCGCATCGATACGCTGTATCGGACTCAGGTCGAGGCACACCGACCGCGCACGCACCAGCGGATTCAGTTGCTCCAATAACCGCTCCGCCTTACCGCTCACAAGTTCGGTAGCGCCGCTCATAACATTGCCGATGGAATCAAACTGGGAATTGCTCATAAAGCCTCTTTGCGGATCTTCCGCCCTTGGGCGCTCATCCGCCCCGCCTTACTTGTTGCACGCGGCGGGCCAAAACTTTCTCGCGACGCGGCCAGAGAATATGCTGAATCTGCAAGACCCGCGCGCGCTTGTCTCACGCGGCGGCGCGGCTGCCGGTGTTCGATTTCGTTCCGCGCGTCCGTAAATGGACAATGGTATTTTTTACGCGGCGAAGGTGAAAAAAGTTCCATGGAAGAGATGACAGACAATCCGCCCGGCCTGACTCGCGATCTTGTCCGCGCGCTGGCCCGTGAAGCGGGCTTCGCTGATGCCGGCCTCGTTGCTCTTCCCTACGCCGAGGAGGCCCGCGACGCCGCACGCCTTCGCGGCTGGCTCAATGCGGGCCGTTCGGGCACGATGCGCTACCTGGCGCGCGCCGCGGATGACGGCCAGCCTCTGCGCGGACGCGCAAACCTTCCCTTCCCTTGGACACGTTCGGCGCTGATTTGTTTCGCCAGCTACCATTCTGCGGCGCCGCTCTCGACCGCGGCGCACAGCCAGAAGAGCGGCTGGATCGCCCGCTATGCCTGGAGCAGCCGCACCGATCAAAGCGGCCAGCGCCGCCCCAGCGACTACCACAAGGTTCTGCTGCGCCGTTTGCGCCAGCTCGAGTCCTCTCTCCATGCGCGGCTGGGTGAGTTTGAATCGCGCGCCTTTGTCGATACCGGCCCGGTGATGGAGCGCGCGCTGGCCACCGCCGCCGGCCTGGGCTGGACCGGCAAAAACACCTGCCTGATTCATCCCGAACTCGGCTCCTTTGGGTTCTTGGCCGTGCTGCTGACCTCGCTCGAAGCCCGTCCAGAAGACGAAATCACTCCAAAAACCGGCCGCTGCGGCCGCTGCACGCGCTGCATTGATGCCTGCCCCACCGGCGCGCTGGTCGCGCCACATCAAATGGACGCCACGCGCTGCATCGCCTATCTGACCATCGAACACAAAGGACCGATCGCCCCCGAGCTGGCCGCGCGCATGGGCCGGCAACTCTTCGGCTGCGACATTTGTCAGGAGGTCTGCCCCTGGAACGCTCCGCATCGCGCGCCCGAAGCCAGCGACGCCGAGTTGGAGCCCCGCCCGGAGCTCGTCAATCCTGGCCTCGACTGGCTGGCCTCGCTCGATGAACAAGCCTTCGAACAACTCTTCAACGGCTCGCCGGTGCGCCGTGCTGGCTTTCTGGGCCTGCGACGCAACCTCGCCATCGCCATGGGCAACAGCGGCCTTGACGGCTTTGCGCCACGGCTCAAGGCCTGGGCCGATGCGGCCGATGAAGGCCTACGTAGCGCGGCGCTTTGGGCCCTGGACAAACTACGTTCATCATGCAAAAGCACTATCCTTTAGAAATGCGCATTTACTGGGGAACCGTAAAGCTTCTTTTGCTGCATAGAGGACCGAAACGTGGCTAATTTTACCGATTCCTCAACCCAAAAGACCTCTCCTTACCCAGCCTTTCAGGCCGCGCAATCGCACCGCCGCGGCAAAGCCGGCAAAGCGCTTGTCGCCTACCTGCTCGACAGCGAAGTACATACCTTCGCCTTCAGCGTGGCCGCCAACGCCATCCTCTCCTTCATTCCCTTTGTCGTGCTGCTCTACACGCTGGCCCAGTCGGTCTTCCACTCGGCCGCCATGGTCAAAGTCATCGACGAAATGGTCTGGTACTTTTTCCCTTCCAACCAAAAGTTCGTGGCCAACAATTTAACAGATGTAGCGGCGCGCCACGGCGTGCAGATTCTCTCGATCATCATGATCATCGTCGCCTGCACAGGCATTTTTTTACCGCTCGAAGTCGCGCTCAACCGAGCCTGGGGCGTCACCAAAAGCCGCAACTATCTGGCCAACCAGACGGTCGCCTTCGGGCTGGCCATCCTGATGGTCGGCCTCGGCATGGGCAGCGTGGCCATTGTCGCCGCCGCCCGCCTGACGCTTTCGGCCATCTTCTTCGGCCACATCGACAACTTTTTCTACAACGGCATCAGCTTCTCGCTGCTGGCCGTCACCACCGGCATCGCTTCGATCCTCTTCTTCTTCTCCATCTACTGGATCATGCCCAACTGCAAGGTGCCCGTGCTGCCGGTGCTGAAGACCTCCATCTGGACCGGCATTCTTTGGCTGATCTCGAAGTACATCTTCGAGGCCGTGCTGCCGCATATGGATCTCGCTTCGCTCTACGGCCGATTCAGCGTCTCGGTAGGCCTGCTCTTCTGGGCCTACGTCTCCGGATTGATCTTGTTTGCCGGCGCGCAATTCAGCGTGACGCGGAAAAGATAGCGCAGGGTGAAACGCTGGGGCCAGGGACCGACGCCCTAAGAGAAAATAGCCTGTAGATGTAGAGCGGATTTGAAGGGGCACGGCTTTAGCTGTCAAGTCTCCAGACATG
>PMHC01000101.1 GCA_003156495.1 Acidobacteriaceae bacterium | reverse complement strand
TCGACAAGCACGATGTACTTGCCCTTGTTGTTTTGGATCGTATCGGAGAGGCTTTTTTCGGCCTGGAAGCCGGCGGCGGCCATCAGCGTCTCGGTGTAGTTCAGATTCAACACGTCGAGAAGCACGTCGGCCACGATCGGGTGCGAGGCCCGAATAAACGATTCGCTGCAACAGGTACACTCCTGAAAGTGCATCCAGACGACGGCGGGCTTTTCTTTTTTCTCAAAGGCCGATACCACTTGGGCCACGCTTGTTTTGCCCAGGCCCGCCATGGCCGTGGCCGCGACGCAGAATTCGACAAACTGCCGGCGGCTGTAGCCTTTCAGCTGCATTGACTGCCATATCGATTGACCCATGCCAACCTCACTCACAATGCGTACCGGTGAACTCCGGACGATGGAAAGGGGCCTCGGGAACCGGGGGGATTCACCAGCCAATGTGTGAAAAGTTACGCAGGCGAGGAATCGGTCGCTGTGCGCGCCGTCACATATGTCGCAAGTTAGGAGAAATCTGGGAACCGGTCGGGATTGGCAGGCAATCTCTTGGGATAATATGGATTGCATTCATAACAGATAAGGAGCTGCCTAACTCTATGGTGCACCGTTGGATTGTTTCCGCGTTTTGCTGCCTGATCGCCGTTGGAATAGGAGACCGCGCCTTTGCTCAATCGAAGCTGGCGCTGCCAGGATGCGAAGCGCCACGGGAGCTTCGCCAGACGCTGCACGACAAGCTGGGCTCGCCGGAGTTCGACCAGTTGAACTCCGCGCAGAGAGAAGCCATCGAGCAACAGGTCCTTACCGAATTGGCCGAAAAATATCCGCGTGAGCTCGAGCCAGTAAAGCGACAGATTTCCCGTGCGCGCAATCAGCAGGATGAGCACCCGGAAAAGCTGGCGGCGCTGCAGGCGAAATATCAAAAGCTGGCGGCCGAGCATCCCGACGACCCGCTGATACTGTATTTGGCGGCGACTACGCTGAAGGGCAAGGAGACGCCGGAGAGCATACGGCTGGCCAACCGGGCGATTGAACTGGCGCCGAATTTTGCATGGCCCTCGCTTTATCTCGCCGATCTCTACTCGCGGGGAAAGACGCTCGACAAGCAGAAATCGTCGGCGAATCTGAAGCAGTTTTTTGCGCTCTGCCCGGCGTCATTTGACGGGTCGGCGCAATGGCTGCTGGGCAAAGACACGGAGTTGCAGGCCAAGGTGGAGCCGGCCGAGCGCGCTTATCTGGAATCGGCCACCGATCCGGAAACGCTCAAGAACTACACCAATCTTTGGGGACTGGAATTCAGAATCCATCCGCCGCAGGAGTATCCGGCGGTTCGCAAGCAGGTGGCCGCGGATGTGGAACGGCTGGAAAAGGCCAATCCCAAACCGGATGCAGGTTGGGCGGCTTTCCTGATCGAGGGGGTGAAGCAAAGTGGCGCTTCGCCGGAGGCCGTCAAGGCGCAGGAAGACAAACTGCTGGCCGCCTATTCGCAATCGGACGAAGCGCTGGAGATTGTAGAAACGCGCTGGAGAGAGGCCCACAAAGATCCGGAAAAGCAGGACGATACGGCAGCGTGGACGCAGTATCGGGCGGCCTATCGCGCGGCGGTCCAGGAATGGATACGCGCCTATCCCAACTCCTACAACAGCCTTGTGCAAACCGCGTTTTTCGCGGCGTATGGCGACCACTCCATTACTGAAACCGAGGGTATGGCGGCGCTCGACACCTACTTAAAACAAGCGACGGAACATTGGGGTTCGCCGTCGTTTACGACCGAGTACGCAGCCGACTTTCTGCTCGAGCACCACTGGCAGCCCGAGCGCACGCTGGAGTTACTTGAGCAGGTGCGTGAGCATTATGCCAAATCCGACGCCATTGACGCGGCCAACGACAATCGTTCCGAAAAAGATCTTAAAGAGCAAACCGAGAACAATACCTACCGCGATCAGGAACTGGCAAGATCCATTCTGCTGGCGGCCACGCGTTCAGGCAAACCCGAGGCGGCGCTCAAGCTGAAATCCGCTATTGAAGCCGCGCCGCCGACCGACAAGAAATTCGCCTCCGATTACTGGCGCAACCGTGCGTTGCTGGCCGTACTCGAAGGGCGCAAGGCCGATGGACTGGTCTATTATCAACTCGCCCTTCAGGTTCGCCAGCAACAGCCGAAATTTGTTGAGGGCCGGTTTGAAGACGAGTTGGGCGACGAGGCTCGCGAACTTTGGAAGCAGCTAGGCGGCAGCGACGCTGCCTGGGCGGCATGGAGCCAGAAGCCGCAGCAGCCGACCGCCGATGCCGACGCGGCGCGCTGGGAAAAGCCCACGCTGGCGCTGCCCGAGTTCTCGCTCACAGACCTGAGCGGCAAAAGCTGGAAGCTGGCCGAACTGCACGGAAAGACAGTGCTGATCAACCTTTGGGCTACCTGGTGCGGACCTTGCAACGCCGAGCTGCCGCATCTGCAAAAGCTCTACGACCAGGTTAAAGACCGCTCCGATATTCAGATTCTTACCTTCTCCATCGACGAGGAGCCGGGGCTACTGGACGCCTTCCTCAAGAAGAAGGGATACACCTTCCCGGTTTTACCGGCGTACGCCTTCACGTTGAATTTGTTGAATGGCTATAGCATTCCGCAGAACTGGATCGTGGACAGCAAGGGCACGTGGCTGTGGACGCAGATTGGCTATGGCGCCGACGATGCCTGGCAAAAAGACATGCTGGCCAAGATCGAGTCAGTGAAGGCGGGCAACGAGTCGGCGAAGGCGGGCAAATAGAGCGGCGGCAATAGAAGTTGCCGGGGCTGAAGCCTGCGCGGGGTTGGCGGAATTTATGCGGGGGATCAATCCCCCCGCATAAATCCGTGGCGGGAAACCTTCGCTTAGATGACAATTAATTTTGATGCGGACTTCGGAGATAAATCCACTAGAACAAATCGCCTGATGGTATAGAGGGAAAAATCATACCTCAGGGGCTAAAGCCCACGATTTATAGGCCTCTTTACGGCACGGCTGAAGCCGTGCCCCTTCAAAGTCACTCTACACCTACAAGAAAATTGCTCTAAGCTGTCTTCTCTTTCCGTCCGACGACAGTTTGCAGCGGACGGCGCGAGGTCCAGAGGACAATCGCCACGCCGAGCAGGGCGGCGCCGGCGCTGGCCAGTTGCGCATTCGATAAACCCCACAGGACTTTGGGATTGCGGCGAATCGATTCCACCAAAAAGCGAGCCAGGCCGCTGAGAATTAAATACTGACCCAGGATCAGCCCCGTGGCGTGCGGCTTGCCGGCGCGCCGCCAGAGCCACCAGCCGATGAGCAGACCTGCCGCCAGTTCGTAGAGCGGCGTGGGATAGACGGGAACGTCGATCGGTTCGATGCCGTTGGGAAAGCTCATGCCCCAGGGATGGAAGATGTGGCCGAAGAGATGGACGGGCGTGATTACGATTCCGTAGCAGCCGTCGCCAGAGAGGAAGCAGCCGATCCGGCCCAGGCCGTAGCCGATGGCCGCTGCCGGAGCGGTCAGGTCAAGGGTGCGCAGCGCGCCGATCTTCGCCCGCCCACCCATCAGCAGCAGCGCCAGAATACCGAAAGCCAGTCCGCCGTACCAGGCGAAGCCGGCATTGTCCCAAAGCACGCGCCAGCCGATTTCGCGGAATTCGCTGGGCGTGTCCAATACATGCCAGAGCTTGGCGCCCACGATTCCGGCCACTACCGTTAAGGCCACGATGCCCACGGCGTCGGCCGTAACGCGCGCGCGCTTGAAGCCGCGATCGACGACGAAGGCCGCCGCCACGGCGGCCAGCCAGAGCATCAATCCGAAGGTGGGCAGGTTGATCGGCCCGAGGTGCAGGTAAGGAAGCATAACTTTCCAAGTATAGACGGAGGCGTCTTGTTCAGTGGGTTCCGCTGTCGCAGAGATTTAATGAGTGCGCGGCGCCGGGGTTTCGCGTAATACTATTTCTATGAGCTTTTTTCCCGGCCCAGGCCTAGACATTCTCTATTCCCGCCAACAAATAGCCGCGCGCGTAGCCGAAATGGGCGCGCAGATTACCGGCGACCTGAACGGCGAAAAGCTGGTGATGGTCGGCGTGCTCAAGGGCGCGGCGCTGTTTTTGTCTGATCTGGCCCGCGCCGTCGAGGTCGATACCACATTCGATTTTGTCGCCGTCTCCAGCTACGGGGCCGGACAGCGCTCGTCGGGAGCTGTCAAGCTGATTAAGGATCTGGACCAGCCGATCGAGGGGAAAAATGTTCTGATTGTCGAAGACATTCTCGATACCGGCCTCACGCTTTCCTATCTGCGCAAGGTGTTGCTCAATCAGCATCCCAAAAGCCTGCGCATCGCCACACTGCTCGACAAACCCTCGCGCCGGATCGAAAAGATCGACGCCGATTATGTCGGTTTCTCGATTCCCAATCTCTTCGTGATCGGCTACGGAATGGATTATGCCGAACGCTACCGGAATCTGGCCGACATCTGCACCATGCCGCCCGACCATCCCGAATAGCGCGGCAAAACAGAAGCACCAGAGCCTTTTTCACCATGGGAGTATCGGAGTTTGGATTGACTTGCACCCCACCCTAGCCGCAAGAAACAAGAACGCGGCTAGAATGGAGCACCCAAATTTCCACTACACCATGCGGTGAAAATGCACCAGGAAAAACAGGAGTAAATTGATGACTGCGAGCTCTCCCATTCAGTCTTCCGACGCCGGGAACTTCAGCGCCGCAGCTTTTGCCGCCAAAGCTTTATCCAACTGGCAGTCTCTTGCCGCCATCATCGACCACACGCTGTTAAAGCCCGAAGCGACGCAGGCACAGATCGAGAAGCTGTGCGCCGAAGCGGTTCAGTATCGTTTTGCCTGCGCGATGGTGAATCCGATCTGGGCCTCGGTGGCGGTGGACAAACTGAGCGAGACGGGGATTCCGGTGGGGGTCGTGATCGGGTTTCCGCTGGGCGCGTCGCTGGTTTCGACGCTGCGCCAGGAGGCGGCGGCGCTGATCGGTCTGGGCGTAAGCGAACTGGATATGGTGCTGCCGATCGGATTGCTGAAAAGCGGCGATATCGCGGCCGTTAAGCGCACGATTCGCGCGGTCGCCACCGTGGCGCATCATCGCAAGGCGCGGCTGAAGGTGATTCTGGAGACCTGCCTGTTGACCGAAGCGGAAAAATTGAGCGCCTCGGAGATCGCCATCCAGACCGGCGCGGACTTCATCAAGACCTCGACGGGATTTTCCAGCGGAGGAGCGACCACGGCCGACGTGGCGCTGATGCGCGGCGTAGCCGGCGCGCGCTGCGGCGTGAAGGCCTCCGGCGGCATTCGTACTCTGGCGCAGGTTCGCGCGCTGCTGGAAGCCGGGGCCAGCCGGATCGGCGCTTCCGCCTCGGTGGCGATCGTGCGCGAACTGGGCGCGAAATAAGAAAGACCGGGAGCAGGAAAAACAGGGATTAGGGACCAGTACCGTGACCGGATGATTTCGATCCTTAGCGTTGTGGTTCCCCGGTCTCAAAATCGAGACCGGGGGCACCCATAGCTGGTACAACTTCAAGCGGTCAAAGACCTAGGCCGTATCGACATATAGTTTCAGGTGCAACCAAGCGCAGGCGAGAGCGACGAAGGCTTTGAAGCAGGCTTTTGATTTTTCGTATCGGGTGGCGAATCTGCGGAAGCACTTGAGTTTGCTGAAGCAGCGTTCGATGCGATTGCGTTGTTTGTAGAGGTCTTTGTCGTACTCGCGTTGTACTT
>PMHC01000033.1:2551-7298 GCA_003156495.1 Acidobacteriaceae bacterium | reverse complement strand
TGAGCCTGCTTCCGGCGATGCTACGCCAGCCGATCGAGGAACTGGCACCTTCGCTGCCGCTGCGCGATGAGATTCGGCGCGCGCTGGAAGGCGAGAATATTCCGGAACGGAGCATCTTGTGTTGGCTCGAGGCTCACGAGCATGGCAACTGGGATCAGTGCGATCTGATCGCGGATCGGCGCGACCTCTGGCAGGAGGACCTGTTCCGGTGCTACGAGGAAGCACTGCGGTGGGCCGCGACGGTTCTCGAGTTCTAGGGCCGCGGACGACGTCGAAAGCGGAGTTTCAAGTCTACCGGGCAGCATGCCGATAGGCAATTCGGAGGCCATGAGTGGCAACGGACGTTCAAAGTTCGGTTGGCGCCTGTGGCTCTGCCCTGGTGCAGGGCGATGGCGTGCGCTATGTGACGCGCCAGCCGATCNNATGCTGGACAATACGGTGATCTTTGGCCTGGAGAAACTGACCTGCGGACTGCCGGGATTCGTGAAGTGCACGGCGGAGATGTTGGCCGGGACGCTGGTGGAGATGCTTCCCCCTGCAATGACGGTACTCGAGATCGTGGACCCGGCCGACGTCTCGCTGGAGCTGATGGGCGCGTGCCGCAACCTGAAGGCGGCAGGGTACCGGCTGGCGCTGGACCAATCGAAGTGCGAACCGCAAGCGAAGCCGCTGGTTGGGCCGCTGGCGAAAATGGCCGACTATCTGAAGGTGGATTTCTCGCGCACCAATCCCCGCGAGCGGCAAACACTGCGCGGACAAGCGAGCGACACGAAGGCCACGCTGGTGGCGGAGAAGGTGGAGACGCAGGAACAGTTCGCCCAGGCCCGCGACGAAGGATTTACTTTCGTTCAGGGATTTTATTTTTGCCGCCCCGAGCTGCTGAAGAGCCGCAAGGTGCCGGCCAACAAAATCTCTCAGATCGAGATTCTGCAACTGCTGAACGACGATACGCTGGATCTGCGCAAGTTGACGCAACTGGTGAAGCGCGACGCCTCGCTTACCTACCGTTTGTTGCGACTGATTAATTCGCCGGTCTGCGCCATGCAGCAGGAGGTCTACTCCGTGCAGGCGGCGCTGCTGGCGGTAGGTGAAGAGGCCTTCCGGCGCATGGCGGCGGTGGCCATCACTAGCGAGTTGGGTGCCGATCGGCCGCCGGAATTGCTGCGCATGGCTTTTGTGCGTGGGCGCTTCTGTGAGCTGGCCGCCAGAAGTTGCGGCTTGGATTGCTCTGAACAATATCTGCTGGGGCTGTTCAGCCTGTTAGGCGTGATGTTGCGCACCTCGATGAAGGAACTGGCGCCCATGCTGCCTCTGCGCGAAGGGATTCGCCGGGCCCTGATGGGCGAGCAGGTGCATGAGCGCATCCTGCTGGAGTGGCTGGAAGGTTACGAGCGCGGCAATTGGGAGATCTGCGATTCCGTTGTGGAAAACTACCGGCTGGACCGCGAAGCGCTGTTGTGCTGCTTTGAGGGCGCGGTGGAGTGGGCCGAAGCCTCACTGCATTTGATCTGAGCGGCCTTGGGGCGCGTTGCTCGCGAGACGATCGTGGCCAGAGCGCCAGCGCCGGGCGGCTTTTTCTGAGAAAATAGAAATTGTGAAGGCAAAGAAGCAAACGATCGCGGGTCGGGCGGCCGTAGGGCTATTTGCCGCGCTGGCGCTGGCTGCGGGAGCGCGGGCGCAGAATCCGACCTCCGCGGTCAATTCTTTTTGGGGCAGCGTGACGGCCGAGCCGATGACCGGCGAGCCGCTGCGGCTTTCGCTTGACGACGCCATCGCGCGGGGCCTGAAAAACAATTTGGGCCTGAAAGAGGCCGAGAACAGCCAGAAGGCGCTGCATGGCCAGCGCAATGAAGCGTTGCAGGCTTTTTTGCCGACCATCACGCTGGCCGGCGACACTGGCTACTACACTCACAACCTGGTGTCGATGGGCTTTACTCCTTCGGTGATCCAGGAATTCGCCTCGATGTTTCCCGGCGGTGTGGTTCCCGCCGGGCTGTCGCTGATTACCAGCGACTATCTGATGGAAGGCAAGATTCAATACAGCCAGATGCTTTTTTCTGGTCCGGTAATCGCGGCCTGGAAGGCGGCGGGCGCGGCTGAGCAGGCGGCGAAGTCGAATAAGGACGCGGCGCGCAGCGAAGTGGTGGAACAGACGGCCAAAGCCTATTTGCGGGCGATTGCCGATGAGAGCCAGGTGAACGACGCGCGCGCGCTGGTGGCGCAGGCGCGGGTGCTCGCCGAACACGCACATGCGGCGCACGAGGCGGGCACGGCGGCCAATCTGGACGAGTTGCGCGCGCGCGTGCAGTTGCAAGCGCAGCAGCAGGTGCTGATCGCGGCCGAAAACCGGCAGGCTAAGGATTTGATTTTGCTCAAGCGCATCATCGGCGTCGATCCCGGCCAGGCCGTGGAGTTGACCGATCCGGCGCCGTACAGCGAGCTGGCCTCCGAAACTCCAGAAGAGATCACGGCGCAGGCTTACCAAAATCGCCCGGATTATCAGGCGCTGCAAAGCGAGGCGGTGGAGTTCAAGGCGGTGCATCTGGCCTATCGCAGCCAGCGGCTGCCCACGTTGAGCTTTGGCGGCTATTATGTGGCCAGCGCGGTTAACGGCGCGGGCACGCATGGGAACTTTGTCGCGCAGGGAACGCTGCGTTTTCCGATCTTCCGCGAGGCGCGGCTGCGTGGCGACGAACAGGCTTCGCGAGCGCAGTTGAATGCCGTGCGGGCGCAGAGCGATGATCTGCGGGGACGGATCGACGAACAGGTGCGGGCGGCGCTGTTGGACGTGAACGCCAACCGTAAGCTGGTCGAGGTGGGGCGCTCCAATGTCGAATTGGCGCGGCACGCCCTCAGTGACGAAACCGATCGTGTGAATGCCGGCGTGGACGACAACCTGCCGCTGGTGACGGCGCAGGCGGCGTTGGCTACGGCCGAGGACAGCCTGGTCGAAAGCCTCTACCAGTACAACGTCTCCAAGCTCGCGCTGGCGCGGGCCTCAGGCGTGCTCGAGCAGCAGTACCGGGCGTATCTGGGTCAGTAATAAACTCCTCGGTGCGAGGATGCACCCATCTTTTCTGTTTACGAGTCGAATCGATATAAAGGTTGGAGGAGCGCTTTCGCTTGTCGCAAAAACTCAAGGTCGTCTATTTTGTAGAACCGGACGCGGCGATGTTAGCCGAGCGTGCGGCGCGGCAGTTTGTAGAAAGCACCGAGCGGGCCGTGGCTAAGCGCGGACGGGCGCGGATCGCCGTCAGCGGCGGCTCGACGCCCAAGGCGGCTTTTGGGCTGCTGGCCGATGCGGCGCGTCTGTGGTGCGGGCGCATGCCTTGGAGGCGGATCGAGTTGTGGTGGGTGGACGAGCGCTGCGTGGCGCCCGACGACGCCGAGTCAAACTACCGCATGACGCGCGAGGCGCTGCTCGATCATGTACCGCTCACGCCGGAACAGATTCATCGCATGGAAGGCGAGTTGGAGCCGGAGACAGGGGCGGCGCGTTACGAAGCGGAGCTGCGCGATGAATTTCGGCTGGAAGGGGCCGAATTGCCGCGCTTCGATGTGGTCGCGCTGGGCATGGGACCGGATGGGCACACGGCCTCGCTCTTTCCGCAAACCGCGGCTTTGCATGAGACGGCGCGGCTGGCTGTGGCTAATTTTGTGCCGCAAAAACAAAGCTGGCGGATGACTTTGACCTGGCCGGTGATTAATAGCGCGGCCGAGGTTTTCTTTTTGATCGGGGGCGCGGACAAGGCGCAGACGGTCAAAGAGGTCTGGCTGGGCCCGCGCGACGCCGAACGGCTGCCCAGTCAACTGATTATGCCCGTGGGCGGTATACTGACGTTGCTTTTGGATCGGGCGGCGGCGGCGTTCTTGCCTGAAACCAATACTGAAGGTTATAGCTTTATTGAGAGGGACGAATGATTCTGGCTGGCGATGTGGGCGGCACGAAAGTGCATCTGGCGCTCTACGACTTTACCGATGGTAAGCTGAAATACTCGCGCGACAAGCAGTTTCCGGCGAAGGATTACGCCGGGCTGGAAGAGATCGTGCGGGAGTTCATCGTCTCGGAAAAAGTGACGGCGGCCTGCTTCGGCGTGCCGGGGCCGGTGCGCGAGGGACGGCTGCGGCTGACCAATCTGCCATGGACTCTCGACAGCCGCGAGTTGGCCGAGAGCTTGAAGATCGGCTACGTTTTCCTGATTAACGATCTGCAGGCCAACGGTTACGGTATCGCCGAACTGGACGCCGATCAGCTCTGCACATTGAGCGAGGGCGACACCAGCCAGGTGGGCAACCAGGCGCTGATTTCGGCTGGAACCGGGCTGGGCGAGGGGATGCTGATCTGGGACGGGCGCGATCATGTGCCGTATCCTTCCGAGGGGGGCCACGCCGACTTTGCGCCGCGCAACGAGGACGAGTTCGACCTGCTGCGTTTTTTGCGGCTCAAGTACAACGGGCGCATCAGCTTTGAGCGCATCGTCAGCGGCCAGGGGCTGACCAATATCTATGAATTTTTGCGCGAGGTGCGCGGGCTGGAAGAGCCGGCGTGGCTGGCCGAGCGCATGACGCAAGAGGATCCCAACGCGGTAATCACAGATTTGGCGCTGAAGGCCAAAAGCGAAATCTGCGAAAAGGCGCTGGATATGTTCGTCTCCGCTTATGGGGCCGAGGCCGGCAACTTGGCGTTGAAGGTGCTGTCGGTGGGTGGATTCTATGTGGGCGGGGGCATCGCGCCGCGCATTCTGGA
>PMHC01000033.1:1976-2500 GCA_003156495.1 Acidobacteriaceae bacterium | reverse complement strand
GCTGGCCCTTCTCCATTTTTGCGCCTTTCATGACTGAGTGCGAAGATCGACTATTCTAAGCAAAGTTGGGGAGCAGGCTAAGCGATGATGCAGCGATGGGGAGTTTGGCTGGTGCGCGCGCTGGGAATGGCGGCGGCCGCGGCGATTGTTGTCTATGTGGTTGATAGCGCGGCGTACAAACTGCGCGGTTCGCCGCAGGGCACGGTTGTGGTCAGCCAGTTTCTGAGCGTTCCGCTCAAAGGCCAAAAAATCGAGTATGACTATCAAGGGTCTGCGAATGCGTCTTGCGCCAAGGCGCTGTTTCCCCACGGCGGTTTGGAGCCGTGCTGGCATTTGCGGAGAAATCCCAACCAGTGGGAGAAGCTCTAAACAAGTTTTTCTTTGTGGAATGCTTGTACGGCCGGTGTTTCCGCATACGGTACGTGAACATGCGCAGGTGACGCCAGTCACGCAGAAAAAATTTCCCCGCAGCTAGGATCGTAGCATGTTCTCCCCGAGAGTCATGTACAGCCGCACACAAAACG
>PMHC01000033.1:0-1914 GCA_003156495.1 Acidobacteriaceae bacterium | reverse complement strand
ACCCCACCCTAGCCGCAAGAAACAAGAACGTGGCTAGAATGGGGCACCCCTATTCCACTACACCACCGGTGAAATTGTTCTGAGCGCGCACTACGCCTGCCGGGAGTGCGCGGTGTGAAGGCGAAGGACTATTTGTTTTTCGCGCCGGTTTCCAGAAATACAAATGCATTGCCGTCGGGATCGCGAACGAAGACGAGCCTGCCGTTGCGCTCCGCGGCCAGACCCGCCTCTTTGAGCTGCTTTTCCGTCTGGCGCGCGTCGGCGACAGGGAAGAGAACTTGCGGCTGCAAGCCGCGCCGTGCCGGCAGTAACTCAATGTGCAGGCCGGGCGCGCCGAGCGCGGTGAAGCGCACATTCGCGCCAGCCTCTTGCGCCTCGAAGCCGAGATCGATGAAGAACTGTTTTTCGGCGACGAAGTTTGCGGCGGTCAGATTGAAGCCGAGCAGCTCGGTGGCTACGCGGTGAGCGCCGAGGTGTTGGCCGCGGTCGAGCGTGTGGCGCGAGCCGGGCATGTACTGGGTGAATTCGGTGACGCGGCCGTCGGGATCGTTTGTGGAAGAGATAAGATTGCCCGCGCCGGCCTTGCGCACCGCCGATGGTTTGAGTCCGCCTTCGGCGAGAAATTTGTAGAGCGCGTTCAGGTCGCCGGCCTCGTAGCAGACGTGCATCCAGCCCAGCGGTTGCGCCGGATTGGTTTGCGCATAAATCTCAAAGAACTGACGGTCGTTGATTTTAACGAAGGCTTCCATTGGTTTGCCATCGTTGGCGATGACAAACGATTGTTCGAAGCCGAGCTTGCCGAGAAAGGCGATTTCGCGATCGAAGTCGCTGGCGCGGTAGGCGATGTGGCCGATGCCGATGATGCCGGCGTCGGGCGCGGGCGGCTGCGCCGATGAAACCGCAGAAAGAGTGCAGGCCAGAACCAGAGTTGCGATCCATCGCAGATGCATGAGCGTCTCCTTCTTTTTCTACCGCGGGAACAGGCGCGCGGCCGGCGTCAAACCCTTTTTTGTGTCGCGCGGACTAAGCGTAGTCGGCGCGATAGGGGGTGAAGAGATCGAGAACCTCGGAGGCTTCGTAAGCCGAGGCCTGATGTTCGACGCCGCCGTCGACGGCCACACTATCGCCGGCGCATAGATCCCAGCTTTTGCCCTCGGCCTCAAAACGAATGTGGCCGCGGACGACGTAGACGATCTGATGATGAGGATGGCTGTGGCGCGCGCCCTTCCAGTTTTTTTCAAACTGGTTGCGTACCAGCATCAACTGAGGATTGTAGGCTAGAGTCTGGCGTTGCGCGCCGGGCTCGGGTGAAGAGGTTTTGGCGGCGTCGCCGGCCGTGTAGACGACTTTCCCGTTTTCCATGGTTCCTCCCCGAAGCTCTATGGTAGCGCGCGGGCGGCGCGAAATAGGACTTGCGCCGCCCGTAAATTTCAGTGCGATCGTCGCGCAGACGGCCAATTGTTGTTGCGCCGGATCAGGCGACGTCAAGCTGCTGCATCAGCTCTTCCCACTCGGCGGTGAGCGCGGCCAACTGCGCGCGCAGATCGGCGGCGAGAGCGACTTGCCGCTGCGTTTCCTCGGTGGAGACGAAGGCGGCCAATTGCCCATTGGTGTGAGCGATGGCGGCTTCGATGCGTGGAACCTCTTCTTCGAGAAAAGCGCAGCGCTCTTCCAATTGTTTTTGTTTGATGGGATTCAACCTGCGCCGCGAATCCGCGGCCGCCGCTTCCGTGGTATCCGCGCTTTCTTGCTGCGCGCCGCTTGGCCCCGGAATCTTTTCCGCATCCCGGACGGCCGCTTCTCCCGCGGCGGTTGCGGCCAGCGCAGTTTTGCGCCGCAGATACTCTTCGTAGTTGCCCTCGTAGGCGGTGATAGCGCCATTTTCGATTTCGAGCACGCGCGTGGCCAGCCGGT
>PMHC01000176.1:6148-6292 GCA_003156495.1 Acidobacteriaceae bacterium | reverse complement strand
TACCGCATCACCGCCGGAGACGGTGCGCTCGACCCTGAGGGTATTGAGGCCCGCCAGATTTACGTCGAGTTGGCCGGACCCGACGTGCCGCTGGTTACGCAGCACAATGGCGAACTGCTGAGGGCTCTCGAAACCATCGCCGCG
>PMHC01000176.1:0-6113 GCA_003156495.1 Acidobacteriaceae bacterium | reverse complement strand
CCGCCCATGAACAGCCGCGAGCGCCGCCTGCTGCATCTCGTCTTCCGCTCCCTCAAGGGCGTTGAGACGGCCAGTTCCGGCGAAGGGCAGGACCGCTTCCTGGCGGTTTACCCCGAGGGCAAGACCAACCTGCCGGTAGCCCCGCCCATGAAGCCCAGAGGCTTCAGCCGCAGATAGGCGCTGGCGTTCTATGAGAGCGTGCTGAGAGAGCGGATGAACGCCGGAAGGCAGACCTACAAAGCAGTCTGGCAGTGAACCGCTGCTTCAGATGCCTTCGCCCATCGAGACGTAGGCGCGCATCCGCTCCAGCTCTTCGCGGTAAGCGGCGCGCTCGGCCTCTTCGTTGGCGAAGGGTTCGGTGCGATGATCCTGCGAACCGAGACGGTCTTCAAGCTCATCGACGCGAGCCGAAAGCGCGATCAGCGCGTCGGAGAGCGGGTCTTTGATCTCGTGCGGATCGGTAATCAGCACGCGCTCGCCGTTGCGATAGACGATGTGCGCCGGCACGCCGACCACGGTCGAGTTTGGCGGCACGTCGGTGAGCACGACCGAGCCAGCTCCGATGCGGGAGTTTTCGCCGATGGTGATGTTGCCGAGCAGGTTGGCATTGTTGCCGATAAAAACGCAGTCGCAAACCGTGGGATGGCGCTTGCCGCGTTGCTTGCCGGTGCCGCCCAGCGTAACGCCCTGGTACATGGTGACGTCGTCGCCGACGACGGCGGTTTCGCCGATGACGACGCCGGTGGCGTGGTCAATGAGCAAACGGCGGCCGATCTGCGCTCCGGGATGAATATCGACGCCGGTTAAAAAGCGGCCGAATTGCGAGGAAAGCCGCGCCAACAGACGCAGCCGTGCGCCCCAAAGCGCGTGCGAGATGCGATGAATCCAGACCGCCCACAGGCCGGGGTAGCAGAGCAGAACTTCAAGAGCGGTGCGCGCAGCCGGATCCCGCTCCTTAACGGAGTGGATGTCTTCGCGAATGCGGGCTAACAATGACATGAGAAAGAAACGGAGGCGGCGGAACCGAAACGATTCCGCCACCTATAGAAAAGATTACACTGCGACCGTTTCGGTGGGCAGCGCCAAAGCTTTTTCTCGTAGCGCGGCGAAGAGCGGCGAGGAAAGATAGCGTTCACCGAAGTCCGGCAGAACAACGACAATCAGCTTGCCGGCGTTCTCGGGCCGTGCGGCCACCTTTAGCGCCGCGGCCACCGCCGCACCCGAGCTGATACCGACAAAGAGGCCTTCTTTGAGCGGCAGCTCGCGCGCCGTGTTGATGGCCTCGTCGTTGGTGATCTGGATAATTTCGTCGACCAGCTTGGTATCGAGCACGCCGGGAATGAATCCAGGTCCGATGCCCTGAATCTTATGCGGGCCGGGCTTGCCGCCGGAAAGCACGGGGCTATCGGTCGGCTCGACGGCGATGGCCTTGAAGGAGGGCTTCTTGGGCTTGATGTAGCGGGCCACGCCGGTCAGCGTGCCGCCGGTGCCGGTGCCCGAAATAAGGAAATCCACTTTGCCGTCGGTGTCTTCCCAAATCTCCGGGCCGGTGGTGGCCTCGTGAATCGCCGGGTTGGCGGGATTGTTGAATTGCTGCGGAATAAAACCGTTGGGGGTCTTGGCCAAAATTTCTTCGGCCTTGGCCACGGCACCCTTCATGCCGGCGGGGCCGGGGGTGAGCACGATTTCGGCGCCAAAGGCCAACAGAAGCACGCGGCGCTCGAGGCTCATGGTTTCAGGCAGGGTAAGGATCACCTTGTAGCCCTTGACGGCGGCGACAAAAGCCAGCGCGATGCCGGTGTTGCCGCTGGNNCGATGCGGTCTTTTACGCTGGCGGCAGGGTTCCGGCTCTCTATCTTGACGACTACGGTGGCCGGCAGCCCGGCGGATAGACGGTTCAGCCGCACCAACGGAGTGTGGCCAATCAATTCGGTGACGTTCGCAGCAATGCGCGCCATAGAGCAATCTCCTTTTCCGGATACACGATGACCCGGAGTTTTGATGATGCAATTGTGTAAATTGGTGCAGCTAGATGGAGGGAAAAAGCGTACGTTTTCACGCACACGACTGCGTCGGAGCTGTCACCAAGACGGTGTTAGCGACATCGACGCATGTTCATAGGTTAGTCTCCTTGGTACTTTTTCACAATGAATTTTTCACAACATGCATCTCTGCGTATGGATTGATTCGCACCCCACACCAGTACCGTGACCGGATAATTTCAATCTTTTGCGTTGTGATTCCCCGGTCTCAAAATCGAGACCGGGGGCACCCTTGATGGAACAAGTTCAAGCTGTCACGGAGCTAGCCGTAAGAAACAAGAACGCGGCTAGAATGGGGCATCAGATTTTCTTACTGCGGTTCATGTGGGGCAGCCGAATTTTTCTTTACTGCACACGGTGAAAATGCGCTCGCGGTTAGAAACCGTACGTGATGCCGAAGGCGAAGCGAGCGCGCGCCTTCAAATCAATGGTTGGAGCGACCCGCCCGGCCGCCTGCAAGATGCCGGCGTCGATGTTGAGTTTGTGCTTGGGCAAAGGAACGACGCGGATGGCGTAGTCAATCGAAGTGGGAATATCGAGCAGCGAAGACTTGACGCCCGTGCTGCTGGTATTCAAAATTCGCTGCGGCTGCTGCGCCACTTCAGAAGCGAGAATGATCGTGCTTTTACCCGGTCCGGTAAAGACGAAGCCCAATGCGCCGAAGGCCCGCGCCGTCCAGTCAGGCGCGTTGCCACCGAGTCCCCATAAAGAAGAATTGGTGCCGCGCACGCCGGCGTTGAGCACCAGCGGCACCTTCTTGGTCTGAGTCACGATCTTGGTCGCCACCACGTAGATGTCGCCGTTAGTTTTGGATTGGCCGTTGGCGCCATTCCAGACATTGCTGTCATTGGTGCGGGCGATGCCGCCGATGGCGATGCCGGGAATCCACTTTGTTTTGCCGGCGTTTTCTGGCACGACGATAGCCTTGGCGTGGAAGATGTTCAACCCATCGGTCCACAGGCCGCTATAGGTGGCGTCATTGCCGGCGGCGTGATCCTCGCGCGTGTAGCCGACCTCGAAACGCTTGGCGAAGCCCTCGGTAAGCGAAACGGTATTCCATGTGCCGATGACCGGGCCCCCGGCCAGCACGTGATAGGAGATGGCCGGAAGGCCAGCACCGTGAGCCGGCGAGCCGGCGGTAGCAGCCAGCGGCGTGACGAAGATTCCCGTAGGGCCTTCATAGCCATTCTGCGCCGCCGCGTTGCGCGCGACAAAGGCAATGGCGAAGAGCAGAATGGGCAGCGCCCACCGGCTCGCGAATTGCGTAGAACGTGAAACGAATACAGCGATGTTCATTGAATCGTTCCTCCTGACCTCAAAAAAAAATGCGATGGATACATGCGACTGAAACACCGTTCGGCGGCTGGTGAGTTTAACGCCGCGCATGATTTGCGCGTGCAAAAAACTCCAGAGCGCTCGGGCCCTAGATCAACGATTCGCAGAGAAGACGGGAAAGTTCAGTCGCAGGAAAAGAGCGTCACTATTGACAACAACAACACGCGAGATGCCTGACGGCACTGGCGGCGGCCCTAACGGCATGGTGCGACTGATTCATAAGATATGGCGATTATACCGGAATTCAGTGGAATGTCCAGCCGGTTTTCAGCATGAGTTTTTTACCCCGAAGCTGGACCCGATGACTCTACTTGGCGGGAAGAGCCACGGGCGCGATGGCCGCGGCGCTGGTCTGATAAATGCCAGGGAAAAAGAAGCCCGGAAAGCGCCGGCGAATCGTAAAGCCCGACGCGCAAGCCGGCGTGGCGGACCGCGCGTACGCACTCGGCGACAAAGTCGCGACGAGCGGCCGATTGCATCGCGGTGAAATTGCCGCCCGGATCGTCGAACAAAGCAAAGCCTTCATGATGCCGCGCGGTAAGCACGGCGTACTTTATGCCCGCATCCGGGGCGGCATTTTTGTTTTTTGCGGACGAGGACGAGGTTAAATTTTCTTTCGCCGCGGCGAGAAAAACTTCTACGGCTGACGTGGAAGTTCGGCAGGCACAAAGCCGCGCTCGACGGCGTCAAGCCCGGCGCGCAGAAAACCCAGCGTGTGCGCCATGCCGGCGTGCCACGGGGCCGAGCAGTTCATTTGCGGCGCGTGATCGGGAATCACGACGCCATCGAAATCGTTTTTGTGCAGCAGGTAGAGAATCCGCAGCATGTCTACCTCGCCGTCGTCGATGAAGGTCTCGTGATAGTGCGGAGCCTTGCCACTGACGTTGCGGAAGTGCACATAGGCCAGACGGCGCTGCGCGCTGTAACGGTCGACGGTTTGGTAGAGGTCGCCTTCGGTCATTTCGGCCAGCGTGCCCAAGCAGAATTCGAACTGGTTCGACGGGCTGGGCGAGATGTCGATCAGCCGCTGGTACATGGCCTGCTGATAGACGAGGCGCGGCTGACGGCGCATGGTCGGCGTCGGCGGATCGTCAGGATGCGCGGCCAGCCGGACGCCGGCCTTTTCGGCCACCGGCAAAGCCTCTTCAAGAAAACGCTCAAGCCTACGCCAGAGCTCGTCGTGCGTGATCGAGGCAAGCGTGCCGACCGGCGCGTCGGGATCGTAGACCATGTTCCAGACAACGCCGTTGGGGATGGGCGTATCGACCTCGCCGTCCATGCCGACCGATTCAGCGCCGCCGCGAGCAAAGGGTCCGCTTACACGGCCGCAGACGCCGGCGATCGAAAAGTTGTAGCCGAGGATGGGAATGCCGGCCTCGCCCATGGCGCGCAGAATCGCCTGCACGTTGCGCATCTGCTCGGCGCGGCGCGGGCCGTCGAGCAAGATGTCGTACCAGTAGGCCGGGTCGAGATTCTCGATGGCTTCGAGCTTGAGTCCTGCGGCCTCAATTTGCCGGCGCAGCGCGGTCAGCTCGGCGGCGGTCCACAGGTGGCGAGGGTCGCCGGCCACGCCCCAGGGTGTGTCTTTGCCGCCGGTGGGCTGGTTGTGCGCGGGATTGGCCGCGCCCTGCTTGAAGTAGTCGACCAGATGGGCGATAACGTGCGTGCAGCCGGACTGCACGGCAAAGGCGTAGTAATCATCGTTGAGCATGTGGCGATAAAGGCCGAGGCCGAGCTTCATAGGCACCCCGGACCAGTTTAATTCATGAGTCGAATTATTATTGCGGCAAGTTGCGAGGCGGGAATAGAGAAGACGCAAGCAGACGGCGGCACACCCCGCTGGTGGGCACGCCGCCGCCTGTTTGTAACGCAGAAAAACGTCGGCACGGCAACAACAATCGCTCGATTCCGTACACAGAAGTAGATCGAACTACTCTCCGCATCCAGCGTAATGCGGAGAGGTAACCGGAAATAACCAATACGAAAACATAACGAGCAAAGGAATGGGCCGGCAGAACGGGAAGAAAGGAACAGCAATCGGAGAGCGCCAGAGGCCAAAGCCTCTGGCGCGGCCTTGTTGACAAACCCGCAGTTTGACCGGCGTTGCGCCGACGGTTCTTTCGGCAGACGAGGCTCGCGCTTGCGCTCGAACCGCGCCCTCCGAGTGGCCGGTACGGAAGCTACGACTTGCGTCGATTGCTCCGCTCCCCGGCTCGACCGGCGGTCAACCCTCCGACTCTCATCGACAGTCAATCCTTCAGCTCGACCGGCGGCTCGCCTACGACTTTCATCGGCGGCTTTCCCTCGCCAATCGACCTTCGGCGAAACCTCTGGCTTACGCCCGGCGATTCCGCCTCCGGCTAGGCCTTTGACGCACTTCTAGCTTCGACCGAACCTTGCATCGCCGGCTGAGCCGCCGATGAGTATTCGATCTCCGCTAGCCAGTGCGTCTTCCGGAATCTTCCCGTCCGGCAATCTCCGGCTTGCGCCGGTCTTTGCCTCCTGGAGCGTCCAGCGATCCCCCCACGGCTTACGCCGCCGGTTTCACCCTCTGTCCGGGCTGACGGCCACTCTCCGGTTCTCACCGGCTGTTCACTCCGTCAACCTTGCTGGCGATCAACTTTCGGCTTGCGCCGACTGTCTATTCTTCCAGCCTTCCGGCAACCAACTCCGATACCCTAACGGGTCATCAGTTGAAGAGACATTACGTCCGTTCGATCTGTGGAAGCAAGTGCA
>PMHC01000076.1 GCA_003156495.1 Acidobacteriaceae bacterium | reverse complement strand
CTACGAAATCCTCACACCCATCGGCCTCGTACCGCATCCGCGCATCGGTTCCGTGTGGGCCGCCAACCCAAGTGGCAAACCGTCAAAGTCATTGGCAAAGGTGATCTCACGCACCCCAAGTACAACAACATTTGAGGTAGCCCTATATTCTGGTCGCCCTCATCAAATCAGAATCCATCTGGCATCCATTGGGCATCCCCTGGTTGGCGATCCTCTGTACGGATTAAACGGCCAACCTCTTGAAAATCTTCCTGGCCTACCCGGCGATGGAGGATATTTGCTGCACGCTCAATTTTTGAAATTCCAGCACCCCATCACCGGAGAACAAATCAATCTTGAGGCAGCTTTGCCCTCCGGATTCTGATTGCATCAGCAGGTTAACGGCTGGGATCAAATCATGGGGGCGCTGAAAGCCGCGCGATCCTGCCATTCCGAATTCTAACCAAGCGAGTATAACTACACTCCGATCATGGTGGCTGTCGAAGCTATCGACGCTTTTATATTGGAAGATTAATAGTTGGCAATTTACCGTAATTATTCTTTTGCCGGTTCGGTTCCGCAGTCACGCCCAGTCGCTCTTCTTCATTTCCACAAATGTAGCCATCTTGTTGGCCGAAACTCGTAATGACAGTAAGAAACTGTTTTTAAAAATAGTTATGCAAGGCCGTAAAATACTGGTTTTGACAGGCCAGGGACAATGTGGTTATATAAGAAACATGAAGTCCCGATTTTCTTGCCGTTGTTGTTGTTGTTGTTGCCTTATGCAGCCCTGCATAAGTGGCAAGATGGCACAGTGTATTCTCTAGCGATTTGGGAAAAAACTTCATTTTGTCCTTACCTTTTTAATCCTTTTCACAAGTAGTTCCATATGCGTCCGGATAGTGCGCGCATTGTGCCTTCCAGATGAGACTCTCGGCTATTGGTCGATGAAATCACGTGGAACGACATGCCCAACTCTTATCCTTTGCTGCGCCATAAAACGGCGGGATATGCAGAGGTTCGCCAGCTACTACGCACATGGCCAACCTGGCCAGAAAGGTTTTTTGTCATGAACAAATTCCGCACTTCTCTTCGGTCGTTGCTTACGGTAACTGCTGTCCTGGTGTTGTTTCAGGGGCTTTCGCTGGTACATGCTCAACAACCGGCACCAAAAACACCACCTCCTGCTACGGCCACAGCATCACCGTTTGGTTTAGACGCGCCATATCAAGTTGAATGGGTTTACCGCATTAAATACGGCTACAAACACGAATGGTGGCAAATATTTAAGAAGTATCAGATCGCGACTCTGGATAAAGAAAAGGAACTTGGTTACGTCACCGATTACAAGGTGTTTGGCCCGGGGTTGCATACAAGTGAAGATTCACGCTGGGATTTTCGAATCGAGATTACTTACAAGAACATCACTTCATTCTTGCAGGCTCTGCCTGTAGAGAGCAGCCTATTCGGAAACGATGAAACGTATATCAAAGAAGAGAACCATCGCTGGGAACTAACAATAAACCATTGGGATTTGCCGATCTATCAAATCGATCCTCACGCCGGGGCCGAATAGTAATCGCATAGGTTTAGCAATTTCCCTTTAGGTACTTCCAGCATCCTGTGGTGAAAGTCAGGGGCAGAGAAAAACTGTCTCTTAGCGGCTACAACCGCGTAGATCCTTTGGGCTATTCCTAGCGACCTAGGTCACATCCTACTGGAATCGGACTTTCATCGCAGAATGAACAGGATCTTGTTGTCTTTAGATGACTCCCAGGAGAGGACTAAAAATAAGATGAAAACACGGCTTTCTGTATTATTGATGACCTTTGTGATTGCGGCGGGCATGTCTCATGCACAGCAGACGGCTATCTATGGCAGGATTGCGGATACGACAGACGCCGCGATCCAATCTGCATCGGTGCACGCGCAATCTGTGAATGGGGGCACGATTTATCTGTCTGTTACCGATAACTCCGGATCGTACCAGTTCCCGGCGCTGACCGGCGATACATATGTGGTTCGCGTCGATGCTAAAGGGTTTTCTTCAGCTCAGTCAAAGTTGGAAATTCTGGTGGGCAAAAGTTTGGAACTGGACTTCAGGCTTAAACCCGCTTCACTAGTTACAGAAGTGGAAGTGACAGCGCAGGCCACCATGGTGGATACAGTATCGTCTGCTGTCGGCGGTCAGGTTGATCCGGAAACGGCCGCTCAAACGCCGCTAAATGGCCGTAACTGGCTGCAGCTAACATCCTTGGTCCCAGGCGTACGCGTTAATGCCGTGGATGAATCGCCGCTGCCTTCAAGCGAGATCACAGGCTTTCAGATCAATGTGGATGGACAGCAGGTCACGCAGAACTACTCTTACTCCAGCGGTTATGCGCAGCCGCGTTTCAGTCGCGACGCCATTTCGGAGTTTCAGGTAATTACTAACCGCTTCGATACAACCCAGGGACGCTCTACAGGATTGCAGATCAATGTGCAGACCAAAGCCGGATCAAACAGCAATCACGGTAGCGCCTTCGGATATTTCCGTAACAATGTTTTCAATGCCGCGGACAACTTCGAAAAGAAGGTTCTTACTTACTCGGACAGTCAGTATGGCGGAACATTTGGTGGACCAATTCGTAAAGACAAGCTGTTTTACTTCGGTTCGTATGAAGGTGAATACCAACCCAATACGGTTGTGTTAACGCCATATGGCTTCAGTTCTGTCTACCCAACCTATACACACTCCAACAATGAGACCAACGATGAGTTTTTGGCGCGCTTTGATTATGCGCTAACGCCCAGAGACCATTTTTCGCTGCGCTCTTCGGCCTATACCACCAGCACTCCGTATTACACCATAAACAGTACGGATAACCCAACGACTGCCTATAGCACCAACAAAAACAATTACGGCTCCTTGCTGACTTACACGGCTTCGCGTGGAACCCATTTTGTGAACGAAGCCCGGGTAGGCTTTACACATAACGAAACCAAAAGCAATCCGACCCTAGCCAGCATGGAACTAGATTTCACCGGAACCACGATTGGTGGCAATCAGGATACTCCTGAAAATATCAATCAGGATGTCTGGAATATCCGTGACGATATCTATGAGGTCTACGGCAAGCACAATCTGAGGTTCGGCGGAGAATTCCTGCATCAGCTTTTGCACGGTTCCTTCGGTATGGAAAGCCGTGGTGTCGCGACATTGGCACAAACTTCTTCCACCAGCTTCCCGGCTTTATTTCCCAACCTGTTTGACACGTCAACATGGGACTGGAATAGTCTGAGCGCATTGACTACGAGTTATGTTCAGAGATTTGGACCTGTCGGAGCCGGATTCCCGTTTAATGCATTTGGCGCGTGGGTACAGGATGACTGGAAGGTGTTTAGAAACTTTACCGTCAACCTGGGGCTTCGCTACGATAACGATCTGGGAATATTTGATCCTCATGTCAAACTTACAACGGGCGTGCAGCTGCCCTCTGGAGGGGATAACAATAATTTCGCGCCCCGAGTGGGATTTGTATGGAGTCCACTTAGCAATAAAAACTTTGTAATCCGCGGCGGCGCAGGTATCTACTTCTCGGAAATTCCGACGAATATGATTCAGGATACAGCGATGTTTAATGGCCAGACGGAGGTTATTGCCTCGTCTGGAGCACAGACGAATCTTCTGCATCCGTTTAACGGCGCTTCATCGGCGCAGATTCTGGCCAACCCGCAGGCTTATACGCAAGCCATTCAGGTGATGGCGTCTGATGTGGTTACGCCCTGGACGGCGGAGTTATCCGTGGGCGCACAGGGCGAACTGCCGGGCCATGTCAGCGTTTCGGCGGACTATCTCCACAATCGCACCCACCATAACTGGATTCGCAACGACGCCAATGTCTACTATGATTCCACGACAGGCTTCCCCAAGGATCCGACGATATACGGGCGCCCGTATTCCGAGTACACCAACATTAAAACCTTTACGACTCCGCGACAGGTAGGAGCCATTTATGACGCCTTGCTTGTCAGCGTACAAAAACAACTTGTTCGCGGTTTACGTGGTTCAGTTGCTTACACCCTGGCGCGAGAGAAGGATAACGATGACTATGGTCCTTACTTCTACGCAAACAACCCGTTTAATTACAGCGACGGATGGGGCAACAGCATTGACAATCAACTGCACACCATTCGCGCCAATGGCAACTATCAGTGGCGGTATGGGCTGCGTTTGGGCGTGCTTTACAATTATGGCTCCGGATCGAATCAGTATGTGTTTTCAATCCAGGATCCGCTTAATATTCTGAATACCCTCAACCGTACTTTCTGCGGTTCAGACGCAACCAATCCTGTCTGCACAGGGAAAACAGAGACCACTTACAATAACCCGGCTCACAACCACCTCGATACCAAATCCGGTTTCGACATTGTGGATGCGAATAGTTTCGTCGGCCGTCCGGTACATCGTGTCGATTCCAATTTCGCGAAGGATATCACGCTTCATAACAAGTATCGTCTAACCTTGCAGGTGGAGGCTTTCAACCTGCTTAACCACTCGAACTATGGCACGTACACCACGTACATCGAATCTCCGAGCTTTGGGCAACCCGCGGATAATACCTCGTTATCTTATTCGCCGCGTATGTTACAGTTCTCCGCTCATCTGCATTTTTAAAGATTGTAGAGTTATGAAACACAGATCATACAGGAGTTGTGCAATGGAAAGAAGAACTTTTCTTGGAATGAGCTTGGCCGGCGCGGGTATGCTGGCCGCTTCGAACAAAGCCAATGCGTTGAAGTATTATCCGAAAGCTTCAGACAAAAAGTGGGCACTGCTTTATGCTTCTTGGTGCGGATCGTCCCGAGATGCCGCTGTTTGGATCTCAGAGGGCATGGGCGGCATTGCCGATGTATTTGACGTGCGTGAAAACCCCGATTTACGGCAGTACGATCATGTCGTCGTCGGATCGTCCATTCGTATGGCCAAAATTAGTCCCGAAATCAAGCTGTATCTCGAAGCGAACAGATCTTTACTGAAAAGTAAAATCAGAGGTCTGTTTGCTGTATGCGGCAATCTGCAGCAACCGCCAACGCAGGCAACGGTCAAATTGCATATTACAGATCAGTTGGAGCCGCTTACGGGCGCGACGGGCGTACCAGCGCACGTTTTTCTTGGTAGAGTCACTCCAATTTTGTTGGAACCCGATCTTCGAAAGTTATTGAAAAGCGCTGGCGAATATGACAACCTGAAGCGTTTTGAATGTATGGCCTTTGGCAAGGAAGTATTCGACAAGGCTTGACCTGTGTTTGAGTCCTAACCGCCACAGCAAAGTGCAGCAATTGAATGATGTGCAACAAACCAACTAAGGCAATCGGGTAAATTGCGGTCTCCCGACAGAGAGACCGCGTAAAAAGATATGCAACTCGACTGCATCGTTTCTGAATATCATTGTCGGGCGCCTCTGATACATCCCCAAGACTCGTTGTTACCAAATCCACGACCAGCAAAATGGCATCTTGCGCTGATCGTCTTTCGATGGCTCATTCAGGTTTAATGAATACCCAAGCTCATTTCTTCCAGCGAAAAGATCTTATCGAAGACCAGTCTCATGCTGTCAGAAACCATGCTGTCAGGATACCGTTCCGGATCCATAAGGTTATGGAGAATCAGACCGTGGCTGAGTCCGAATCCGATCAGCACTAACTGCTTGGCGTAAACAGGATCCTTGCAGCCCATCTGTTCCTGGAGGCGCTCAACGGACTGAATCAGATCATCGTAGATTGTGCTGAACAGCGCGCGCAGCTTTTTGCCAAAGCGTGGATTTCTCAGCGCATACATTTGAGCTTCTGTAATGAGGAGAAACGTATCCCTGTCAGAACCGGTATAGCGTGGATAGACGGTGCGCAGGTTTTGCAGCTTTTCTTCAACGGAATCTGTAACGGCATGCAACTCATCAATTTCAAAGATGGTTGCCTTCATCTGCTTTTCCACCAGAGTCAGAAATAGCTCGTCTTTGCTTTTGAAGTTGGCATGGAAGGCCCCGCGGCTGAAGCCCGCGGTCTCGGCAATGTCCTCGATCGACGTGCCTGCAAGTCCATGACGGGCAATAATCTTAGCCGCCGCTTCCAACAGCTTTTCCCGCGTCTGCGCCCGACTTTCCTGCCTTGTAAGTCTCTTCTTCATGAGCTTAATCATTATAGGACAAAATTCCCAATAACCTGCGCTGAATCAATCTGTTCTGTGCCTTGTACTCTTATCCCGATTCCTGATGGCCGAGCAGTAAGGTATTTTTTGGGCGAGATATTTCATGGCTCGACCAGCATCAGGCGTAAATTCATTGAGCATCATTAACAGTCCGTCCCCAGCCATGTTGCTAAACCATCTCTGCCCGACTAGAGAGGCTGTTCTATCCCGTTGCGGATAATACAGCGATGAAATACTGGCGGCCACACCCGAGCCGAGCACTTGCGAGGTGTTGAATTCAGTAGCGCCGGAATCGGAATGTGTGACTAGAAGACGGCTGAAGGAATATGCGGTTCTCTTCCAGACGCCTCCCTGACGGAGCGGATGGTAACGGGGATCCTGGCGCAATATGACAGGAAGAAGAAAGTTGACCGCATAGGAATCGACTGCCTGATCCGCAAAAGAGTGCCAATAGTAGCGCGCATATCCTGGCGCGCCCTGATCGAATTCCGGATACAACTTTTGCGCCTGATTCACCCCCGCCCCAGCCGCCGCAAAAAACAGAGAGGGAATTCCGAAGGCATTGTCGGTGGCAAAAACAATTTTTTGCTTTTTATTCAATGGCTGAAAATCGATCTTGTCTTCAAGACGCGCCGGAGAGGAAGGAAGCGGGTTGTCTGGAAGGGCGCTGTTAGAAGAAGACGATTCGGCGGGGTGAAGCGGCAGTTGAATACTTTTCTGTTGCGGCGCATCAGGCAACACGTCCGGCTGCTGCGCGGCGCCACTTTGCGCGACGCCAATGACGCCGTAAAGCACCAGAAGCGCGGAGATTCCGCTGCCAAGCCATGAGGGAAATGCCTGCAAGGAATGATGGGGTACTTTGGTGACCTGTTCCATAGAAGGTGTACATCCTCTTTATTATGTGTGAATTTCAGTGAGATGGGGTGCGGTGCGCGAGCCATGCTCCGCCTTGTGCCGATAATACGAATATACACTCAGATGCAGTAACGTATCTGAGTGTGGTAATGTATTTTTATGCGATCCTCCGTGAGCCATTCCGGCGAAACGCGCGCTTTCTGGCTATTCCGCGCAGGCGGAAAGTTTGTCTTATGTGTCTTGAGCGTGATGCCGCCGATGACGTTGTCTTCCTGCCACTCCAAACCGTCAGTCGTTGCCGATCAACCGGTTCCGATCAAGGTGCGCGTGCCCGATCAGCTTCAGCAACTCGTCTCTGTATCCGCCAGCGGCAGCGTAGAAGCCAACGCAACGGCAATGACAGCTTTTGAGGTAAGCGGCCGAGTCAAGCGCGTGTACGTTGAGGAGGGCCAGCATGTGGTGAAAGGCCAAATTCTTGCCGAGCTGGATGCGACGGATTACAGGCATGGCTATGAGGCTGCGTTGGGCGTGGCGGATGCGGCACGCGCGACCCAGAGCAAGGCGCAAAACGGGTTACGTCCTGAAGAGTTGGAGCAGGCCCGGATTGCATTGGAGCGGGCGCAGGACGAGTACCAGCGAATGAAGTTTCTTTATGATCGCAAGAGCCTGGACGCCAATGATTTTCATAAGTTCGAAGCCGCGTATCAGAGTTCCAAGCAGAACTATGAGATGGCGCGTAAGGGGACGCGANNTTGCCCAGATGCAGGATGCGAAGAGCCATCTAGCCAAATGCCGTCTGGTGGCGCCGATTTCTGGATTTATCGGCATAAAACATGTGAATGCGGGCGACTATGTTGCGGCTGGAACGCCGGTCTTTTCTGTTCTCGATCTTGATGTCGCCAAAGTTCGCGTCGCCATTCCAGAAGCGGAGATCGGCAAGATTCACGTTGGCTCAAGCGCAACGGTGACGATTCCTTCTTTGCCTGGGAGCGGTTTTCAGGGAACGGTGGATGCGCTCGGGATGACCGCCGATCCGCTTTCGCGCACCTATACAGCCAAGATCGCCGTCGTAAATCGCGACCATCTACTGCGCGACGGCATGGTCAGCCAAGCCCGCATCTTCGGTTCACAGCAAGTGCATGTGTTGACGGTTCCCGGAAGCGCCGTGGTTCGGGATGCCCACGGAGTGGCGAATGTTTATGTCTATAACTCATCGAGGCGCATGGCTTTTGCCCGGCGCGTTGAGACCGACGAGTTCATGGGAAATGAAATCGCCATCAAGAACGGTCTTGCGGCCAATGATCAGGTCGTGATCGCCGGCCAGCAAAATCTTCGCGAGGGATCTGTAGCGCAGCTTGTCGGCGGTGCGCAATGAATCCGATTCGNNATGCCGCGCCGCGAGGATCCCAAGATCACGATTCGCTCGGGACTGGTGTCGGCAATTTATCCCGGAGCGACAAGCGCGCAGGTTGAGGATCAGGTTACGCGCAAGATAGAGGAACGGCTTTTTCGCTTCTCAGAAGTGCGCCGCGCCAAGACCTTTTCGACGACACGCGATGGGTTGGTGATCGTCAACGTTGAGTTAAACGAATCGGTAAAGGATGCCGATGTTTTCTGGTCAAAGCTGCGGTTGGAAATGGCGCAGCTCAAGCCCGAGCTTCCTGAAGGAGTTCAGGGGCCGACCGTAGACTCCGACTTTGGAGATACGGTTGCTGTCCTGATTGGTATACACGCCAACAACTATGACTATCGCGAGTTAAAGGACGATGCGCAGCGCATTGAAACCGTATTGCGCACTTTGCCTGCCGTATCGAAGATTCAGCGCATCGGAGATCAGAAAGAGCAGATCGTCATCTCCGAGCCAGAGCAAAAGCTGTCACAGTATGGCGTCAATCCACAGCACGTGATCGAGGCACTGCAAGGGCGCGGCACCGTGCAGTCAGCAGGCCGCGTTCCAGCGGAAGGCGGCAAGGTCGTTTTGAATGCCGGTGGAGGTTTTCGCTCGGAAGACGAGATCAAAAACCTCATGGTTGATCTGACGCCCTCAGGGACGCCCGTCTACCTGAAGGATCTTGCAACCGTTGACCGCGTTTACGAAGACCCCTCGGAATATGTGCGCATTGACGAAGAAAAAACCATTCTGCTGGCTGTTGAAATGCACGAGGGAAATAATATCGTGACCTTTGGCCACGACCTGCAGGCAACCCTGGATCGCGTGCAGAAGACGCTGCCTCCTGACGTGCAACTGGATTTGATTGCCAACCAGCCGCGCGTTGTTTCCGAGCGGATCATGGACTTCTTCCGCGAGTTTGGCATTGCGATTATTGCCGTCATTCTCGTTACCATGCTGCTGCTTCCCATGCGGGTTGCGCTGGTGGCTTCGGTCGCGATTCCGGTTACGGTTTCTATCACTTTTGCCTTGCTCAATGCGGTGGGGGTTGAGCTGCATCAAGTGTCAATTGCCGCGCTCATTGTGGTTCTAGGCATGGTTGTCGATGATGCGATCGTGATTGCCGATAACTATGTGGACTTGCTCGACCGCAACGTGCCCCGCGACGAGGCGGCATGGCGCTGTGCATCGGAGATGTCGGTACCCGTGCTCACGGCGACGATCACGATTATCGCTTCTTTTGCGCCACTGCTGCTGATTTCCGGATCGACGGGCGAGTTTATTCGCGCTTTGCCGATTACGGTTTCTATCGCATTGGCAACGTCGTTTGTCGTGGCGATGTTTTTGACGCCGATTACCGCACGGCTTTTTATTCGCCGTGGCTTGCACGATCACTCTGCCGACGCCGCGCGGAAAAAGACTTCGGCGATTGATCACATGCAACGCATCTATAACAACGTCATTGGTTGGGCATTGGGGAACAGGCGTTTCGTGCTCATCATGGGCGTGGCCATCTTTCTAATGGGACTAGGGGTTCTGCGGCTAGTGAAGCAGCAGTTCTTTCCTTCCGCGGAGCGCGACCAGTTCGTAATGGATATCTGGATGCCGGAAGGATCGCGCATTGAAGCAACGGATGCCGCAGTTCGTAAAGTCGAGCAGGTTCTTCGGCAGGAACCAATGGTCAAGAATACTTCAAGTTTTCTGGGGTCAGGCGCGCCGCGCTTTTATTACGACATTAGTCCTCAGCCACCGGCGGAAAACTACGCGCAGATTCTGGTGAATACGGGCGGTGTTTCTCAAACGCCGAAGATAGTTGAAAAACTTCGCAAGCAACTACCGGGTGTCGTTCCAGAAGCAATGGTTTTTGTGAAGGAGCTGCAGCAGGGCGATGATATGGAAGCGCCGATCGAGGTGCGCATCTCTGGCGACGACGCCGCCGTGCTGCTCTCTCTTGCTGGCCAGGTGGATGGCATTCTGCGCAACACGCCAGGAGCCAGCTACATCCATACAGACTGGCATGAAGCACAACTGCAGACCCAAGTGCATTTAAACGAGGAGGTCGCCAATCGCCTTGGTTTTACGAATGCCAATATTGCGCAACAACTTGCCATTGGATTTGAAGGTTCGCCGGTCTCAACCTATTGGGAAGGCGATCGCGAACTCGATATTACCTTGCGCCTTGCACAAGCTGAACGGCAGAACTACCAAAATGTTGCCGACGCGTATGTGCAATCGCCGACAACGGGGATCAGCACGCCGTTGCGCTCGATTGCAACGCTTACGCCGGAGTGGCAATCCGGTCGCATCGTGCATCGTAACGGCGCGCGCACCATTACGGTTCGCTCTTTTGCCGATGAAAGCTATCTTCCCAGTCAAGTGCTGGCCAGCGTTCGTAAACCGATTGCCAAGATCAATCTTCCGGATGGTTATCACATTGAGTACGGCGGTGAAGAAGAGAGCCAGAACGAGACTTCCGGAGAGATGTACTGGGCGCTCGTCGTCAGTCTGGTGCTGATTTTTCTGATTCTGCTGATTCAGTTTCGCACCCTGGTCGATCCGCTGATTGTCATGGCGGCTTTTCCTTTAGCCTTGCCTGGCGCGGCGCTGGGACTTTTTCTTACAGGCAATTCATTCGGGTTTACCGCATTTATTGGCATCATCAGCCTGGGTGGTTTGGTGGTGCGCAATTCGATCATTCTTATTGACGCCATTTACGAACGCATGAAGGCGGGAACGCCCCTGATGCAGGCAGCCATGGAGGCAGGCGAACGAAGACTGCGCCCCATTTTTTTGACAACAATGGCCGCCGCAGTTGGAGTTACACCGATGATTTTGTCCGGCTCCAGTCTATGGTCGCCTTTGGCGAGTGTCATCGCCTTTGGGCTGCTCGTTTCCATGTTTTTTACGCTGATCGTCATTCCCGTTTTGTTTGTCACCGTTCACAGCAAGAAGGCAAAAAGCTCTGTTGCCGCGGCCTGCGCGATGATGCTGGCTGGCCTTCTGTTTTCCGCGGGGGCGCAAGGGCAAAGCCGCGCCGTATCACTAGATGAGGCCATACAACTGGCTCATCGGCAGAACAGAAGCGTTCACCTGGCGCACCTTAAAGTGAATGAGGCCGATGCCAAGTTGACCCAGGCACGGGCAGATTACTTTCCACGCGTCACCAACGAAACCAATGCCATGCATCTTAACGAAAAAGAAAGTCTCACGATACCGAAGGGAGCGCTTGGCAATTACACCAATGATGGCTCAATCCCCGGCAAGGATGTCTCAATCGAGTTAGGCAAGCAGAACATCATTCTGAGCACAACGACTGCCGTACAGCCAATTTCGCAACTATTCAAAATTCACGCGGGAGTATCTGTCGCGCGCGCCGACTCGGCCATTGCACGCGCGGATGCACGGCGAGCCGAAGACGAAATTGCTTCGAATGTGAAGAAGCTCTACTACAACCTTCTGGCGATTGAGCATCGCCGGCGCGCAGCGGAATTGCGCATTCAGGCTGGCGAGGAGAAGGTCGCCGAAGCACGTCATTCCGTTCAAGCCGGCGCAGCGCTTGAAATCGAGGTTCAGGACGGCACCGCGGAAATTGCCGAAGCGCGCCATGCTCTTGGCGAGCTGGAAGATACAGAAGCTGATTTACGCGATGATTTGAATGAGCAGTTGGGCCTGCCGCTTGATACGAAGGTTGCCCTCTCAACGCCGGCAGAAGATATCGATCAACTATCCGATCAACTATCCGACCAACCATCTGGCCTGGTTGTCGATTTCTCTGCCGTTTTGCAAACGCCAGAAGATCTGGCCGCGGAGGCTCTGGATCACAATCCAGAGATTGCCTCGGCGCGCAGCACACTCGACAAGGCAAATGCGGGACTTCAAGCGGCGCATTTGGAGTTTGTACCCGATATCAGCGCATTTGCGGAGCATGTTTATCAAAGCGGCGTTCCTTTGTTGTCTGCGAATTCCGCAACCTTCGGTCTGCGCTTGGATTGGACGCTTTCCGAGTTTGGCAAGCGCACGGGGCAGGTTCGCGAACGGAAGTCTCAAGTGGCGCAAGCAAAGGAAAATCTGCAACTCACGGAGGATCGAATTCGCATTGAGGTCGAAAAAGAACTCCGCAAGCTGCGGCGCTGTGCGACGTCGCTTCAAGCCGCGCAAGCCGGCGTTGCTGCACGCACGGAGATGCGACGCCTCGTCTCCGATCAAGTCGAAGCAAAAACGGCGAACGCATCTTTACTCACCGAGGCAGAGGCCAAACTCTCTGAAGCACAGGCGCAGTTGTTTGAGGCCCGCATGGCGCGCGCGACCGCTCGGGCAGAGTTGGATAAGCTTGTGGGAGAGCCGAATAGCGTAAGCAGATCATCCAATAACTGATTCCAGCGTTATCTGTAAGAAGAAAGCGTCAAAACTGTTTGGCGCGTGCGCCTCTTCCGCATCTCCTTGTATGATGTCTTCGAACAGGAGCAGAGATGGCGCATTCGTTAGCAGCTTTTGTATTGGTCGCGGCATGTTCGCTTGGCGCGCAGCAGATAGGCAATATCGATTTGGGCGCGGCTACGCAAATTCATGCGTATACGCAGCAGCGCGCATCGAGTTACGACCGCAGTGGCGGAAACACGGACTCGATTCCCCTCGGCGTGGGCCAATCGGCAACAATCTTCGATCAAGCAGGCCCCGGCGAGGTTACGCATCTGTGGATGACGATCTCTTCGCCGGAGGATTTCCACCTGAAAAAGCTGGTGCTGCGCATGTATTGGGACGATGAGCCGACGCCCAGCGTGGAAGCGCCGGTGGGCGATTTTTTCGGTCTCGGCTTGGGTGACTACTTCAACTTTCAATCGGCTTATCTTGCCGTCGCGCCAGATAAGGCGCTGAATGCGTTTTTCCCCATGCCCTTCGCGCATCGCGCGCGAATCACCATCACCAACGAGGGCAAAGAGAATGTCGATAATCTGTACTACAACATCGATTACCGCGCTTATGCCAAGCCGCTACCTGTTGGCACGCTTTATTTCCATGCGCAGTATCGCCAACAAACGCCGCCCGCGAATTGGAATGGCAAGGTAACCAATAACTACGACGAGGCGACGCTGGCGCGCAAAAATCTTGATGGGCGCGATAACTATACCTGGCTGGAGGCGCGCGGAGAGGGAAACTATCTTGGCGTGACCATGTCGGTGCTGCAGAATCAAGATGGCTGGTGGGGCGAGGGGGACGATATGTTCTTTGTCGATGGCGCGAAGCTGCCGTCGATTCAGGGCACCGGCTCGGAGGATTATTTTCTCGGCGCGTGGGATTTCGGCACGGAGGGATTTTCGTATCTGTCATTCGGCGCGCCGCAGAAGGGACCGGAGCGGGTCGGCAGCAGATCGTCGGTTTACCGCTTCCACATTGATTCGCCGATTCCTTTTACGCGCTCGATTCGCGCCACGATCGAGCACGGACACGCGAATCATCGCATGGATAATTTTTACTCCGTGGCCTATTGGTATCAGACCGAGCCGCACGCGCCGCTTCCCGCACTGCCGCCGGTTGAAGAGCGTTTGCCGCGCGTATACGGTCCGGCAAAACTTGCTCAGTAAAGATTCGCGAGACTTAAGCAAATCTTCTGATGGTATAGAGGAAAAATATCACTCTGGGGCTAAAGCCCGCGATTTATAGGCACTTTAACGGCACGGCTAAATCCGTGCCCCTTCAAGACTTTTCCGGAATAAGCGCTTTTCCGCTACTAGCGATTAGCTCTGGAGCATTTTCACAATGGGTGCATCGGCGTATTGATTGCCTTGCACCCCACCCTAGCCGCAAGAAACAAGAACGCGGCTAGAATGGGGCACCCATATTTCCATATCCGCCGCGGCGGAAAGCTGTGCTCTTTCAAAACTGTTCTACGCCAACAGCGAATTTGTTCTGGTTTCTGACAGCATAATTTCGTGCCTCGATTTCGTACTTTTCCAGGTCTCAAAATCGAGACCTGGGGCACCCAATGGTGGTACAAAATCAAGCGGTCAGAGACCTAGTACAGTGTACCATGATATATTTCGTATATTGACACCTGGGATTTCTTGGTAAATGATAGGGTCATGAGACCCCGTTATCGAGNNAGCGGAAGCCAATCGTGCCGGAGCGATCCACGCCCGGGCTCATCAGCAGATACTTGCCGTGCTCGGAGAGAAGGCGCGTTTGCGGAAAGTACCAGCGCGAGCCCTGCGGTTCGTAATGGCTGCCGCCGCGCACGATCGCCGCGCGCGTGTGCTCATCCACAAATTCATCGGTCCACTGCCAGACGTTGCCGGTCATATCCATTACGCCAAAGGGGCTGGCACCGGCCGGGAAAGCGTCGACCTTGCTGGCCGGCAACATGGTGCGTCCTTTGTCGGGAATCGGCTGGGTGTGGATCGTTTCGGGCAGCGACTCCTTGCCCCAGGTGTAGTCGTATTCGGTGAGCCCTTGCGCGGCGTATTGCCACTCCCACTCGTGCGGCAGGCGCTTGCCGGCCCAGGCCGCGTAGGCGCGCGCGTCTTCAATCGAGACCCAGGTAACGGGCCGGTCGGCGCCGTCGGCCGGGAAGTTGCCGTTGGACCAATCCCGCAAAAAATTGTGATCGTCGGCGGGACGGTAATGCGTGGCGTCGAGAAAGCGCTTGAACTCGGCGTTGGTCACCGGATACTTGTCGATCCAGAAAGCATCGATGTGCATGCGGTGAGCGTGATAGCGGCGGGGCGAATCTTCCCATGGATATTGCACGTCGCCGCCCTGGGCGTTGGTGCCCTCGATCTCGATGCCGTGGACGCGGAACTCGTAATCGGCGGCGGGAATGTGGAGCATGTTTTTTGGCTGAGCCGCGGAGGGCGCGGTGGGCGAGATGGCGGTCATGGTTTGCGGCAGCGTTTGCCACTCTTTTGAGAAGACCCCGAGCGGTTTTTGCGCGGCGGCGCGCATGGCGGCTAACAGCGATTCGGGCACCGAAGCGTTCTGCCGGGTTTCCAGCACCGCTCCGTAACCGTTGGCCTCGAACTGAAGTTCAATCGCCGCCTCGCCGTTTTTGATTCTGGGATGCAGCTCGACGCCGCGCCAGAGATCGAAGTACCGCGCGCCGGCTTCGGCCGGCGTATCGAAAACGACACCGCCGATCGAATAGGTATTGCGGTTGACGATGGTCCAAAGCGTAGTTTTTTCGCCGGGCCACTTGCTGGCGAAAATGCCGAAAGGATAGGTGTAGATGTTGGGCTCCCAGTTGGCGCTGGTGAGCAGTTCGGCTTCGGCGCGCTCAATCGTCGAGATCCGGCGCAGCGTTTCGGCGTCGCGCGGCGTCATCTGGTTCCAGATGCCCCAGATGTTTTCCCAACTCTCAAAACCCGTGCCGTTGAAAAAGGCCGCTTGCAGATCGTCGGTGTGATCGTGCGCCCAGCGGTTGCAGACGTGAACCATGTGGCGCGGCTCCAGCCACTTGTAAAGGCTCAGCGGCGGCGGAAAAGCGTAATCCAGATAGGCCCAGCTCATCAGGTTGTAGCCGAGCATTTCGTTAGAAGCCAGACCGGCCTCCGGCTCGGCGACCAGGGCGTGGCCCGCGCGCGCGGCGGCCTGCTGGTAGGCCATCGGAATGCCCTCAAGCGTGTCGCCGTTGACGCCATCGACGCCGGTCGCCGAGAATTCCTTGGCCAGTCGCTCCCATTCTTTTTCGTTGCTCGATTGCGCATCGTTCTTGTCGCCGGCGCGCGTGCCTTGATCCCACAGCACCACGGGGAAGAGCACGCGCACGCCGCGGGCGTGGAATTGCTCGACCATTTTGCGAACGCCATTCAGGCCGCCCGGCAAATCGGCGAAGAGATCGAACTGGTCGCGGTCGTCGATGCCGAGATTCGGATAGACCTGCCAGACCAGTACGCTGTCGATGCCGCCGTAGCGTGCCGTCAGATCGTCCAGGTAACGGTCGACGGTGTACGCGCCCGCGCCCGGATTGTAGAAGTAGCGGTCGTGGACCATCATCTGCGTCTGAACAAAGTTCGACTGCGTCCACCGGGTTTGCGGCGCGGCGTAGGCGGCCGGGTCGTAGCCGACGCGAATCAGCCGCTCATGCCGCCAGCGGCTCACGTCGGTTAGCCACAGGGAGATCTCGTGTTCCGTGCAAACGACGGTCTTTTTTACGGAAGAGTCGTCGTCGGGCGGCAACGCGCAGGGGGGCAGATCAATCTGCTCACCGCGTGGGTGAAAGGCCGAGTCCTGCGCGAGAAGAAGCCGGGAAGCGGGAAAGGCGATGGCCAAAAGGCAAATGAGCGATAAGAACAATAACGTACGAGTCGATTTCACGACGGCTCCTTTTAATTCACCGTACAAATTCATCGTAGAGTGGAGATGTGTTGGCGAACAGGCGAAGAGGAGCGGCCAGCCGCCAACGAATTAAACGTTTCAAATAGTGTAAATCGGCGGCATCTAAAAATTTTGTAGCAGAATGCTCGTAAAACAAAGACTTCGCCAAAAAATATCTTGTTGAAACGTTCCAATTTGATTAGACTGGCGAAGAATTGTCAATCTGGAGATGCAACGATTGGACTTAGCGGCGTTTCTATTTCGAATCTTCCATCGGCGTGCATCTGGCGCTTCAATTGTGCGTAATGGCCGGAGCGCCTATGGAGCTGGTTTTAGCCTTTGTCTGGCCATGGTGCTGCTTGCGCCGCAAGCCGTTGCGGCGCAGAATCTTTCATCCGCGCTGGAGATCACCCGACCGGCACGCTCCTGGGAGGCGGTCAACGCCGTCGGCCAGAAGTCGGCCTGGCTGGGACGCGAGTCGGGCGACTTTGAAGCCTGGGTTTATCCGCTAAAAATTTTGCGCCATCTGCATCTGGTTTTTCACGCCGAAGACCACGTGCTGGATGCCGGATCGTTGGCGCGTACCGTCATTGCGCGACCGGAATCGACCACGATTGTCTATGCTTCGGACACTTTTCAGGTGCGCGAAACCTTGCTCGCGCCTTATGACAAGCCGGGCGCGCTGATCCTGCTCGACATTCACAGCGCCGCGCCGATGGAGGTTGAAGTTCGCTTTGAGCGCGACTTCCAGCTTCAGTGGCCGGCCGTGCTGGCCGATCCGGAAGTTGACTGGACGCCGCGGCTGAACGCCTTCTTCTTTGCTTGCGAAAAGCCGGATTACGCGGCGATTTTCGGCTCGCCGTCGGCAGCGCTGACCGGGCAGGAATATTCGACGAACCATTCTGCCGAGCGCGAGAGCGGTTTCCGGCTGGGCGTGACCGGGCCGGGCGACGCGCACAAAGTGCTTGCGCTGGCTGCCTCCGTGCACGGTGCCAAAGAAGCCGAAATCAGCTACAAGGAATTGCTGGCCAACGCCGATCATTACGCCGCCGAGGCCGCCGCGCATTACCAAACCTATCTTGACCGGACGGTGAGTTTGGAACTTCCCGATGCGCAACTCCAGCAGGCCTATGACTGGGCGCGTGTCAGTTTGGCGCAGTCGATGGTCGCCAATCCGCTGCTGCCCGAAGGCATGGTTGCCGGCTATCGCTTTTCGGCTGACGACCGGCGGCCCGGCTACGCGTGGTTTTTTGGCCGCGACTCGCTGTGGACCGCGCTGGCCTGGAACGCGATGGGGGACTTCCGCTCCACGCGCACGGCGCTGGATTTTCTCGATCGCTTTCAGCGCGCCGATGGAAAAATTCCTCACGAGATTCCGCAGAGCGCGACGCTGATCCGTCCGCTGGCGGAAACCGAATTTGCTTACGCAGAGGCCGACGGCACGCCGCTCTATCTGATCGCGCTCGACGATTATCTTGCGCGCAGCGGCGACGTTGGCTACATCCGAAAAAAACGGCCACAGATCGAAAAGGCGCTTGAGTTTTTGCGCTCGACTCTGGCGGAAAATCATCTGGCGAAAAATCAGGGAGTGGGCACCGGATGGGTCGAGGGCGGCCCGCTTTATCCGATGAAGATGGAAATCTATCAGGCCGCGCTGGGCGTCGAGGCGCTCGATGCCATGAGCCGCCTGGCTCTGGCGTTGGGCGAGCGCGAGCAAAGCGCCGCGCTGCGTACTGAAGCCGACACCGATGCGCGGCAATTGGATAGCGCTTTTTGGATCGCGTCGCGCCGGCGCTACGCCTTTGCGCTTGATTTGAACGGCCAGCAGGTCGATTCGCCCAGCGTGATGGCCGCGGTTCCCATCTGGTTTAACTTGCTGCCCGAGGCGCATCAGCAGGCCATGCTCGACGAGTTGGCGCGGCCCGAGCATCAGGCCGACTGGGGAATGCGCATCATCTCGAAAAAAGATGCGCGCTACGATCCGGGCAGTTATCACAATGGCAGCGTTTGGCCGCTCTTCACCGGCTGGGCAGCCGTCGGCGAATACCGCAACCATGCGGCCGAACCGGCGCTGGCGAACCTGCGCGCCAATGCATGGCTGGCATTGGATGGAGCCGGCGGCAACACCACCGAAGTCCTCTCCGGCGACTCGTATACGCCGCTGTCCACCGCTTCACCGCACCAGATCTGGTCGGCGGCGATGGTGGTGTCGCCGCTGCTGCGCGGCCTGCTCGGTCTGGAGACCGATGCGGCCGGCCGGAAGATCGTGTTCGCGCCGCACCTCCCGGCGGACTGGCAGGCGGCCGGTGTGCATGGCATCCCGCTGCCTGGCGCGCGCGTGGATCTGGACATCCGCCGGGATGCCGGCTCGTTGCAGTTGACCATGAATAACTCCGGCTCCGAGGTTGTCCACCTGGAGTTCGCGCCCGCGTACCCGCCTTGCGCGCACGTGGACAGCGCCACGCTCGAAGGCCAGCCGGTCACTTGGAAAACGGATTCTGAGTACCTGGACTGGCATCCGCGGTTTGAAATCGCCGTGCCGCGGGGAGCGAGCACGCTCAGCATTCGGCATCACGGCCTGTTCGGGTACGCGCTGCCGTATTCGCCGCCACAGCTTGCCGGGCGAAGCATGCACCTGAAAATCGTCTCCGAGCGGTGGACGGACGATGGCCGGCAACTCGTACTCACCGTTTCGGGCCGCCCCTCGCGCGACTACCGGCTGGAGTTGATCAACGGCGATCTGCTGGCGAGCGTGGAAGGCGCCACAAGGGAGGGGCCGTCTGGATTAATTGTGCATATCCCCGCCAGCCCCACGGATGAGTACGTGGACCACCAGATCTCCTTTGCACTGCGCCATTGATGTTCGCTTAATACAGT